>DATJYV010000239.1:0-10859 GCA_035499415.1 Bacteroidota bacterium | reverse complement strand
GCTTGATCGGATTTGTGTCACCATACCTCAACCTGTATGAGGAATTCACGGCTCTCGAAAATCTGATTCTCCTTTCGCGAATTCGCGGCACGAAGGCCACGGCCGACGAATGCAAAGAGGCCCTCGACTCCGTCGGTTTGCGGAGACAGCAAAACGACCCGGTGAGGACGTTATCCTCCGGAATGAAACAACGGGCAAAGTATGCGTTCGCGCTGTTACACAACCCCGGCGTGTTGCTGCTCGACGAGCCGACGGCCAACCTGGACGGTGAAGCGATCAAATTCGTGCGCAAGGTGGCTCTTCAACAGAAGCGTACAGGCATCCTGATCGTGGCATCGAATGATGCGCGCGAGGCCGCGTGGTGCGAGAACTCGATTGCGCTCGGGGAAAGGTGAATCCTTGATTTTCCGTCGACAATTTATTATGCTGAAACACATGGCAACATCTTTTCAAAGCGTCGCAGCCGTCCTTTCGAAGGATGTTCAATCCGAACTTCGGGTTCGGTATGCAATAAACGCGCTCGTGATGTTTATCCTTACCTCCGTTTCAACCATTCTTTTTGCTTTACGATACGAACGACCGACGCCGACGCTCTTCGCAGGGCTGTATTGGGTGGTGGTTTTTTTCTCCGCCATGTCGGGACTATCACGCGCATTCGTGGGAGAAGAAGAACGGGGGACGTCGCTCACGCTTCGATTGATCGCCACCCCGGCCGCAATCTACGCCGGCAAGCTCGTTGCCAATACGATCCTGACGCTGCTTCTGGCATCTGCCGTCACCGTCCTGTATCTCCTCACTTTTCCGGGATTCTCGGTGCAGTCCTACGATATTTTCGTCGTGACCGTTTTGCTGGGCGCAGTCGGGATCGCGGCCGCAACGACCATCCTCGCGGCCATGATTGCGAAAGCGCAGGCGCGGGGGGCTCTCTTTCCCGTACTCTCCTTCCCCGTGCTCATCCCGCTGTTCATGACCGTCCTGGACGCAACCGACAAGGCCCTCTCCGGTGACGATTTCGGAGAAGCATTCGGCGATTTCCAGGTTCTCGCCGGTTATGCAATGGTCATGATCGCCGGGTCTGCCCTGCTCTTTGCCGAAGTGTGGAACGACTGACATGAAAATCGTCCGTGCTGCGGCCATAACGCTCGTCACGCTGGTGCTTGTTGCCGGCATCGCGATACCGATGACGGCGTCTCCGAAAGGATGGCTGGAGTTTCCCACGATCCGCGGCCTCGAGCAGAACGCCCGCAATATCTTCTTTCATGTTCCCATCGCCTGGACGACGCTCGTGGCGTTCCTTGTGTCGATGTTCTACGCCGTCCGTTATCTCCAGACGAAACGGGCGGAGTATGACATTCGCTCGGTCGCGTCGGCGAGCCTCGGATTCATGTTCTGCTTCCTTGCGACCGTGACGGGCGCCCTCTGGGCTCGATTTAATTGGGGCTCGTTTTGGAATTGGGATCCGCGCGAGACGTCCATCTTCATCCTTCTTCTCATTTATGGAGCATACTTTACGCTTCGCTCCGCCCTTGAATCCGAGGAAACGCGTGCGCGACTTTCCGCGGTCTACGCGGTCGTCGCGGGACTTACGGCTCCGTTTTTCCTTTTTTTAATGCCCCGCCTCATGGGCGGACTTCATCCCGGCTCGAAGGACGATGCCGGCGGCAACGGCCCGGTTCTCGATTTTAAGATGTCCCCCAACATGTTGACCCTCTTCTTTATCGGTCTCATCGCTTTCAACCTTCTGTTTGTCTGGATGCTTGACATTCGTGTGCGGGTCGGCATGCTCGAAGACTATCGCACGCGACACAAGGACTGACCCCATGATCGATTTTTTCCGAGCGAACCAACTCTATATTGTTCTTGCGATTGTCCTGCTCATCTGGGCGGGAATTGTCGCGTATCTGATCGCTCTCGACCGAAAAGTGAGGAAACTCGAACAGAGTCTGAGGAAGGACTGATTCTATGCGTCCAAAGGTGATCGTTGGGATTGTCGTCATTGTCGCGGGTTTTATACTCGCATCGGTGAATTTCGTCCGGTCAAACGTCGAATACGGAGATTTTGCAGGGGCGGAAAAGACCGGAAAGCTTATTCAGGTAAAGGGGGCCTGGCTGAAAGAAAAGGAGAGCCGGTTCGATGCCGACCACGCTCAGTTCATTTTTTATATGGTCGACGACAACGGCCGGCAGATGAGAATCGTCCTCGACGGAGCGAAGCCGAATAATTTTGAACTGGCAACGAGCATCGTCGCCCGCGGGAAGATGGAGCAGGGATATTTCCACGCGACCGACGTGCTGACAAAATGCCCCTCCAAGTACGAGGGAGACGCGGAGTCCGTGAAGAAGACACTTTAAAGGAGGACGAGGTGATCGGCGGAATCATCATCAAGATCGCGTTTGCTCTTTCTCTTCTGGCATCGTTCCTGTATTTTCGCGCTCAAAGGTCCGGTCGCGCAGGAGAACTTCGCCTCGCGCGCACGAGCTTCCATTTTGCGGTGATGGCGCTGATGGCGGCGTTTGCGACCCTCGTCTATCTCATCCTCACCCATCGATTCGAATTCACCTACGTTTGGAACTACAGCTCGACAACTTTGCCGCTGCCGCTTCTGCTTTCCACGGCCTATGCCGGCCAGGAAGGGAGCTTCATGCTGTGGGCGCTGTACTCGTCGATCATCGGCATTTTTCTTCTTCAGTACAGCGCGCGGAAGGGATACGAGGCGGAGGTCATGTCCGTGTTCTCTCTGATCATTTCCTTCCTGCTCCTGATGTTGATCGTCAAGAATCCTTTCGCGTATATCTGGGATTCGTTCCCCAAAGACCTGATTCAGAAGGGAGCGATCCCCGCCGGGACTGTGAACGCCGTCGTCCTCGACGCGGCGAATAAGATTTGGGCGAGGTTTCCCGCGGAGGGAAAAGGATTGAATCCGCTTCTCCAGAACTACTGGATGGTGATTCATCCGCAGGTACTCTTCATGGGGTTCTCATCCATGTCTGTGCCGTACGCGCTTGCAGTTGCGGGACTGATCAAGCGCGACTACACCTCGTGGATTCGCGTCGCGATCCCCTGGTCGGTCTTCGGCGCCATGGTGCTCGGGACGGGAATCATCCTCGGCGGCTATTGGGCGTATGAGACGCTCGGATGGGGCGGATTCTGGGGCTGGGATCCGGTAGAGAACTCATCCCTCATCCCGTGGCTCGTCTGCGTGGCATCCATCCACACTTCTCTCACCCAGCGGCGGAGCGGGGCTTTTGTGCGCACGAATTTTGTCCTGAGTCTCCTCACGTTTGTGATGGTCCTGTACAGCACCTTCCTCACGCGGAGCGGCGTGCTCGGAGAAACGTCCGTCCATTCCTTTGTCGACCCCGGTATGTGGGTCTACTGGCTTCTTCTCGCATTCATCGCCGTCTTCGTTTGCATCGGATTCGGCCTCCTGCTCTTCCGCATGAAGGAAATGCCCAAGGTTCCGGTCGAACACACCGTCTTTTCCCGGGAGTTTGCCCTTTTCCTCGGCGCTTCCGCACTGACGTTCGTCTCCATTTTTGTCGTCCTGGGAACTTCATCCCCCATCATCACCTCCATCCTCAAAGGCAAGGCCTCCGCCGTCGATGCCAGCTACTATGTGAAGACGAACCTGCCGCTCGGCATCATCATCACCTTCCTTTCCGGCATCGGTCAACTTTTGTGGTGGAAAAATTCCCGCAAGGATTCACTGCTCCGCCGCATGGCGCTTCCGCTCGCGCTGGCCGCCATCGCGACGCTGCTCGTGCGCTCGATGGGGAAGGAAGACGTGCTCATCCTGCTGTTCGTCTTCTGCGCGGCGTTCTCGCTGTTCGCAAATGCGATTGTGGCATACGATATCTACATCGGGAACCCGAAATTTGCCGGAGGTTCCATCGCGCACATCGGCATCGCGGTCATGTGCATCGGATTCGTGACCTCGGCGCGCTACGACAAGAAGGAAACAGTCACGCTGGAGAAAGGGAAGACGACCGAGGCGCTCGGTTATCAAATGACGTATGTCGGCTATCATCCGACGGAAGGGGGGAAGTATGCGTTCGCGGTGGAAGTGGAGAAAGAAGGGAGCAAGAGGATCGTGGCGCCGACGATGTACTACAGCGATTTCAACCAGAGCCTCATGCGGCATCCCGACCTGATCAACTACTTAAATCGTGATTTTTACGTCGCGCCGCTCTCACTGGAAGAACCGACGGACGGGTCGGAAGCCAAGGAATTCGACCTGCAGAAAGGGGAAAGCGCGGATGTTTCCGGATTGAACGTCCGGTTTGTCGATTTTGACTTTAATAACTTTCAGAAGGGGGCGATGCTTGAGGGAAAGGGATTCGAAATCCGGGCCATTCTGGAGGTCGGAGAGGGTTACAAAAAACAAAACGTTGACCTTGTGATGAAGAACGACGGGAGTGGAGTGGAATATGTCCCGGTCGATTGGAAGACGACCGACGGAAAAGTCTATCAGTTCAAATTGACACAGATCGAGCCAAACCGGGAGGACAAATCCAAGTCGCGCGTCCACTTCAGCGTGAAACCGCCGGCGGATCCGTCCGCAAAGCCGCGGGGGGAATCGCTTGTCATCGAGGCCACCGTCAAGCCGTACATCAACCTCGTGTGGGTTGGGACGGTGACGCTGGTGATCGGATTCTTCCTGACGATCGTTCGCCGTGCATCGGAACCCGCGTCGAAGACCTGACGAATCCCGAACGCAATCATCGAACCGGCCGCCCAGCCGGTTTTTTAATCTAGGGGAATTGCAACGCGAATGCGGGAGGCGTCAGCCCCTGTCGATTTTCAGATCGAAGAAGCTGCCGATTCCAAGGGAACCTTCGAAATAGAACGGCTCCCCATGCTCAACGCCTATTTTCTGGCCGTAGTGGCGGCTCCGGGTCTCGGTCATCGTAAGGAAATGGGGACGGCTCAGTTTTGTCTCGGGTTCGGTGCTGGAAGGATTGTGGAATTGAGATTTATATGCGGCGATTGCCTTGAGCTTGACCTCGAATGTGTCGCTCACGTCGACGATGAAGGAGGGTTGAAACTCAAACCATTGCATGTACTCGAAGCAGCCGTCGGGGCGAAATTCCTGGGAGCCGGCAGGCTGTCCGACGAGTTGAAACTTCTTCAGACCTGAATAGAACCATGCCTCCTTGCACAGCTGATGAGTGTGTACATGGTCCGGATGGCGGTCATGCGAATAGGGAATGAGGAGCAGCTTCGGGCGAAGCTCGCGGATGAGCGCCGCCAGGGCCGAGATATTTTCCCGATTGCACTGAATATCAGCATCGGGAATCCCGAGGTTACGCCGTTCCGAGACTCCAAGAACCTCCGCGGCTTCTTTCGCCTCCTTGCTTCGAATTTCCCTCGTGCCGCGCGTTCCCATTTCCCCCTCAGTCATGTCGGCAATGACGACCTTACGCCCTTGCCGCACCAATTTTGCCACAGTTCCGGCGCACGTAAGCTCGACGTCGTCCGGATGGGAACCGATCACAAGGAGGTCAATAGGCATAAGGAATACCAATGGGCGATGCAAATATAACAATGAGCCGGATGAAAGACAACACAATGGAGACGATTTTGCCTGAAGCCGGGGCTTCATCGAAGACCTCGGAGACAAGAGTTCCTTAGGACACCAAGCCGATGCCCCCTTCTCAATCTGTCGTCTCAGTCAGCGAAATCACGCGTCAGATCAAATCATCCATCGAACTGCGGTTTCCCCGCGTGTGGGTCGAGGGAGAGATTTCGAACTGCAAATTTCACACGTCGGGCCATCTGTACTTCACGCTCAAGGATGAGGGAGCACAGATCTCTGCGACGATGTGGCGCAACCGGGCGGCGCGGCTCCTGTTCGATCCTCAGGATGGGATGAAGGTTGTTGCACGCGGCGGCATCACGGTTTATCCGCCTCGCGGAAGCTATCAGCTCGACGTGGAGCATCTCCAGCCGAAGGGGATTGGAGAGCTGCAGCTGGCCTTCGAGCGTCTCAAACAACGGCTCGACGCAGAGGGGTTGTTTCGCCCCGAGCGGAAGAAGCCGATCCCCTCTTTTCCGGAACGCATCGGGGTTGTGACTTCCGAGAGCGGAGCGGCGCTCCACGACATTCGGACGGTCCTGGAACGGCGCATGCCTTCCATCGAACTGATTCTCCTTCCCGTCCGCGTTCAGGGTCCGGGCGCGGCCGAAGAGATTGCAAACGGATTGCGTGCGCTGAATCAATACGGAGAAATCGATGTCATCATCGTGGGGCGTGGCGGCGGCTCGGCTGAAGACCTGTGGTCGTTCAACGAAGAAGTGGTGGCTCGAGCGATCGCGGCGTCGGGCATCCCCGTGGTGAGTGCGGTCGGCCATGAAGTCGACTTCACGATTGCGGACTTCGTCGCCGACCTTCGCGCGCCGACCCCGTCTGCTGCGGCGGAGATGGTCGTGCGCGACAGAATTGAGCTTCTTGAAGTTATTCGCAATATGTGCTATACTGTGCGACAATCCATCGAAGAGGGCGTGAAAAGATACGCGGAGTCGGTCGAGCGAATTGTCACAGGAAGCGGATTTGCGCGACCGGCCGGGCTCGTTCGGGAATCGATGCAGCGGGTCGATGAGCTGGAGCATGACCTCATACTTCGAATGCGGGAGCATGTTCGTCGGACAAGCGACCGGAGCGTGGGTCTTGGGAGGCGGTTGGAAGCATTGAACCCGAGCGCCGTACTTCGACGCGGGTATGCCATCGTTCGCAAAAAAAACAGCGTTGTTTCGACGGCGCGGGAATGGATTCCGGGCGATGAAGCAAGCGTTCAGTTTCACGATGGAACGATTCTTACCGAAGTCAGGAGTTCCGGAGAAGAAGATACGTGAGCCCGCGGAAAATCAAGCGCGGTACGCTCGAAGAATCAATCAAACGACTCGAGAACATCGTCGAGTCGCTCGAGCAGGGTGAGATTCCGCTGGAACAGGCCGTCGAGTTGTATGAGGAAGCCGTGCGGATCTCCCGGGAGTGCGGTGAAAAGCTGAAGGCAACCGAATTGCGGATCAAACGATTGACCAAGGACCTGGGCGGTCAATTCGAGCTGAGCGATATCGGAGATACATGAGCACGTACAAATATCTTGATGGCATCGAATATCCCGCGGACCTCAGGAAACTTCGCGTGTCCGAGTTACGGGCCGTTTGCGCAGATGTGCGGGAATTTCTGATAGATTCCGTTTCAAAGACCGGTGGTCATTTCGGGGCGGGTCTCGGCGCGGTGGAGCTTGCCGTCGCCCTTCACTACGTATTTCAAACACCCGAAGACCGTCTCGTGTGGGACACCGGGCATCAGGCGTATCCTCACAAAATTCTCACCGGCAGGAAAGACCGGATGGGGACGATGCGCCAGCTCGACGGGTTGAGCGGATTCCTGAAGCGCTCCGAGAGCGAATATGACACCTTCGGCGCCGGCCACGCGAGCACGGCGATATCCGCCGCCTTGGGCATGGCTACGGCGCGGGACTTTGCGGGGAAGCAT
This sequence comes from Bacteroidota bacterium, assembly GCA_035499415.1. Lineage (GTDB taxonomy): Bacteria > Bacteroidota > Ignavibacteria > UBA10030 > UBA10030 > DATJYV01. Next base: position 3,357 of record DATJYV010000239.1, on the reverse strand, counting down.
TTTAAGGTTGTAGCCATCGTGGGTGACGGCTCCCTGACGGGAGGCATGGCGTACGAGGCGATGAACAATGCGGGGTTGTTGAAGAAGGACATGATCGTCGTCCTCAACGACAATCAGATGGTGTCGCTCTCGTCGGTCCGCCCTACGCTGTGGTCGCTCCACAACTACTTCAACGAAATGCTCACGCACCCGAGCTATAACAGGTTCAAGTCCAACGTGTGGGAGCTGACGGGAAAGCTTGACACTTTTGGAGACCGGCTGCGCGCGATCGCACATAAGGTCGAGACGGGGATGAAAGCCGTCATCACGCCGGGAATGCTCTTTGAGGCGCTGGGGTTTCGCTATTTCGGGCCATTCAACGGCCACAACGTCGTGAAACTGGTGGAAATCTTCCGGCACGTCAAGGACCTCAACGGCCCGATCCTGATCCACACGATCACAGAGAAAGGCAAAGGGTACGCGCCCGCAGAAAAGGAAGTGACGGGGATGCACGGCGTGACTCCGTTCGATAAGATCACGGGGATTTCTCCCAAGAAGGCAAACGAATCGCCCGCCTATACGACCATCTTCGGGAATGCGCTCCTGGAAATCTGCAAGGACAACCCGCGGGTCGTGGGGATTACCGCGGCAATGCCGGACGGCACCGGCCTGACGATTCTCCAAAAGGCAATGCCCGACCGCTTCTTCGATGTCGGGATTGCCGAACAACACGCGGTCACGTTCGCCGCTGGAATGGCGACGGAGGGTTGGATTCCGGTCGCGGCGATCTATTCGACATTTCTCCAACGCGCATACGACCAGGTGATTCACGACTGCGCGCTTCAGCATCTGCACGTCGTGTTCGTGATGGATCGGGGCGGGATTGTCGGCGCCGACGGACCGACGCATCATGGGGCGCTCGACCTTTCCTATCTTCGCTGCATCCAGGGAATGGTCGTCATGGCGCCGAAAGACGAACAGGAATTGCGCGACATGCTCTACACGGCGGTCGAGTATCGGGGAGGTCCGATTGCGCTCCGGTATCCGCGCGGCAATGCCCTCGGGGTTCCGCTTCGGAAGCAATTCGCCAGGCTGGAAATTGGAAAAGCGGAAACCCTGCGAACGGGGAAAGATGTTGCGCTTCTTGCGATCGGAAACATGGTCCCCGGCGCGCAAGGCGCGGCAGAGATCCTCTCGAAAGAAGGCATTGAGGCGGAAGTCGTGAACATGCGGTTTGTGAAGCCGCTGGATGACGAGCGCATACGCGAGCTCGCCGGCCGCATCGGAAGTATCGTAACCGTGGAAGACAATGTGATCCAGGGGGGCTTTGGTTCCGCGGTTTTGGAGTCACTCTGCAAGCTCGGATTCACCGATACGCTCGTGAAGCTCCACGGCCTCCCCGATGAATTTGTCGACCACGGGACTCCGCAGGAGCTCCACCGCATCCTCCGGCTTGACGCCGCAGGAATCGCCGCCGTCACAAAAGAGTTCCTTTCGTCGAGGCACGGCAAGACCGCCCTCGAATTGATCGAAACGTAATCTCCTTCCTGCAATGGAAAAGGCACGAATCGGGATCGTTGGCTTGGGGACCATCTGCCAGACGATCCATCTCCCGATTCTGACCAAACTCCCGGATGCCGAGATCCTGGCGGTTTGCGACATCGACAAGGCCAAGGCACAGTTCGTTGCGTCGAAGTTCGGAATTCCCCGTTGGTACGACAGTCTTGAACGAATGCTCGCCGAGGAGGAGGAGATGACGGCGGTGGACGTTTGCACGCCCACGCTGATGCACCGCGAAATGGCGGTCATGGCGCTCGATGCGAAGAAAGACGTGCTCGTGGAGAAACCCCTCGCCCGCACCCAGAAGGAAGCGGTGGATATCGCGGCCGCGGCAAAAAAGCATCACCGGAAACTTATGGTTGGAATGAACAACCGCTTCCGCCCGGATGCGATGATCCTCAAGAGTTTCATCGAAGACCGGTCGATCGGCAAGGTGTTCTACGCGAAGGCGGGATGGTTCAAGAAGCTCGGCGTGGAGAGCGTTTGGTTGACGCGAAAGGAACAGTCGGGGGGAGGCGTCGTCCTCGACCTGGGGATCGTCATGTTCGACCTCGCATTCTGGATGATGGGCTATCCCGACGTCAAGGAGGTCACGGCGACGAATTATCGCCATTTCACGAAGGATGTGGAAGATTCATCCATCATCTTTCTGAAGATGCGCGACGGTTCGACGCTGACGATCGAGGCGAGCTGGTCGTTCGAATCGAATGCCGATTTCTTCTACTGCGACTGCTTCGGTACGGAAGGAAGTGGATCGCTCAACCCGTTTCGCATCCTCAAACGCATGCATGGGAGTCTCGTCAACGTCGCGCCTGCATCGACGGAGCTGCCGCAGGCGACGTACCGCAAATCGTACGAAAACGAACTCAAGCACTGGGTGGGTGCGCTCCGCGGGCTTCATCCGGTCATCTCGACGGGAGAGGAATCCGTCCACCGCATGGGCATCGTTGACGCGATCTACCGCTCCGCCTCGAGGGGTAAAGCCGTCGCGATTCCGAAGCCAAGCTAGCTGGTTGCATGACGCCCACAACTGACCGACGCAAACAGACGTCGCGGCTCACACCTCCCGTCATCGCACTCCTTACGGATTTTGGATTGACGGACCACTTCGTCGCCACGATGAAGGGTGTCATCCTCGGGACAAACCCGTCCGCCGCCATCGTGGACATCTCTCACGGGGTTGTGCCTCAACAAGTGAGCCAGGCGCGATATCTCCTGTGGTCCAGCTACCGCTATTTTCCCCCGGGCACCATCTTCGTCTGCGTTGTCGACCCCGGCGTGGGAACGGACCGTCGCATCCTCATTGCGGAAGTCGACAAAAGAATCTTCCTTGCCCCGGACAACGGCCTGCTCGACCTGATATTCGCCGACAATTCCAAAGGGACTCTTGTGGAACTGCGATTTGACCGGGCGAGAAAATACATGCTTGAAGAGGTGTCGTCGACGTTCCACGGGCGCGATATTTTCGCTCCCCTCGCCGCGCACATATCACGCGGGATCAAGATCCAGGATCTCGGAGTGCGCAGCGAGTGGCGTCAGGTTTCATCCCCCTTTGTCCGTGTCCGCGAGGATGTCACAAAACCCTCGGTGGTCCACATCGACCGATTCGGCAATATCGTCACGAACATCGCCGTGCCGTCCATCGAGAAAGCCATGCAGCAGTTTTCCCTCATAACGGTCGGCACATCGATGGTGACAACCTGGGTGCGCAGCTTCGGCGAGGCACCCGACAAAACGCCCGCCCTGCTTTGCAGCAGTCGTGGTCTTATCGAGGTTGTCGTGAAGAACGAGAGCGCCGCAACCCTGCTGTCCGCCAAC
>DATJYV010000238.1:0-7571 GCA_035499415.1 Bacteroidota bacterium | reverse complement strand
CGGTTGTGCTCCTTGCCCCTCCGGCGGGCGGGCTCACCCGTGTTGTCGCAAAAATGTATGACATCGATGGCGTGGCGTACGACGACACGGAAGTGAAGGATGTGATGGTCAACGGCCGCCCTGCCGCCGTCACGCCGGCCCGGCCCGGCGACGCGGCCCGGGTTCCTGCAGGCTTCAAAGGAAAACACTTTACATACTCCCTGTCTCTTGATTCGATCGGCGTAAACCCCTTTCAGGTGAAGGCGGTCGACAAGTTCAATCACAACGGCTACCAGACCGGTTATATCCAGCGTCTCGACCCCAAGCAGGCGATCGAAGTTCAGGCGCCGCAGGATAATATCGAAACAGACAAGGTCTCCGTCCCGATACAATTCCGGGCGTGGCTCGATGTGGCATCGTACACCCTCACCGTCAACCTGATCGACATCACGAGCGGGCAGGCACCTCCGAACAAGTCGGCCGGCTCCCTGATCTCCGATGAAGTTCCATTGGTCGTCGGATACAACGAAATCGAAATTTCCGTCCTCTCCAAGACGGGCGAGCAATACAAGCAGACGGTCGGCGTAAACCGAAAGTTAGTCCTTCAGACGCCTCCCCCCTCGGTCGCGGCGACGACAAAGAAAGAGCGAAAGGGAGCGGGCGATCAGGCGTGGGCGGTCGTCGTCGGCATTTCGCAATACGCAAATCCCGCCATCCCGGGCTTGCAGTTTGCCGACAAAGACGCCGAGGCCTTCGCCAATTTCCTCCGCCTGCCCGCAGGGGGCGGATACGACGCCGACCACATGCGCGTACTGCTGAACAAAGACGCCACGCTCGCCAACGTCCGGGATGCCCTCATTAACTTCCTGAATCAGGCGATAGACAAGGATCTGGTGATGATCTACTTCGCAGGACACGGCGCCCCCGAGCCCGCCAGGCCCCAGAACGTGTATCTTCTCACCACGGACAGCGACCCGAATCTTCTGGGAACTACCGCATTTCCGATGTGGACGATGCAGGATGTTCTGGGCCGCTACATCAGCGCGAAGCGGATCGTCGTATTTTCCGACGCCTGTCACAGCGGGGCCATCAGCGTGAATTTTGCGACGCGCGGGCTGAGCGCCACCGATGAGAACCTCGTCAACCAATACCTCACCGACCTTTCAAAGACGCACGAGGGTACCGTGATCTTCACGGCCAGCGCGGCGGGCGAAGTGTCGCAGGAATTCCCCGACCTCGGCCACGGTGTCTTTACCTACTATCTCCTGAAAGGGATGGAAGGTGAAGCCGATTACAACAACGACTACACCATCACGATCAACGAGCTGATGCAATACGTCGAGGACAACGTCAAGCGCAAAACACACGGCGCGCAAAACCCGACGCGAAGCCAGACGATGTACGACAAGGAATTAACGATCGCAACCAGACCAAAATAGCGAGGGACCGTCATGAAACTTCATCGTGCGTTTGGAATTCTGTTCGCGCTTCTCTTGATCCCCCGGCTCGCGCCGGCACAAACGGGCGGAGGCCAGCAAGCGTCGTCCGATGAAAACGTCGCCTTCCAGTGGGCGTTCGGCGCGATGGTCGGAGATGAGGGGGCGAAGAAATTCGTGTCGGTCACCAAGGACACCGTGCTCCACAGCGGCGACCAGGTGAAGCTGTTCGTCCAGCTGACCAAGGAATGCTATGTCTATGTACTTCATGTCGGCGCCAAGGGGGAAGTGACACTCCTCTTTCCGTATGAGATCAAGCAGTTCGCGACGGACTACAAGACCGGGAAGAACTATTATATTCCGAAGGGCCGCTCGTGGGATGCGCTTGACAATGCGACAGGCCGCGAGACATTCTATGTGCTCGCTTCCGCCGACCGTTTGCTCGACCTCGAAGCGAAGATCGGCAACTACCTCTCCGCCGACGCCTCGAAGAAGGATGATATGGGAAAGGACGTCGTCGCAGAGATTCGCAACGTGAAGAAGCACTACAAGAATTTTGCGACGCTGGCAGAGAAACCGATCACCATCGGAGGGAACGTCCGCGGACTCGAAAAAGCCGAGGAGTCGAGGCGCCCCGATGTTGCCACGATCGCCACGCAGATTTCCGCGAACAACTTCTACAGCAAAACCTTTACCATTGACCACCAGTAGCAGGCGAACGCTCCGGGTCACGACCTTGCTGGTCGTGACCTCGCTCGTCGTTGTCCATCTGCTCTTTTGGCTCCTCCCCAGCGTGTTCGAAACATGGAACGCGCAAACCGTCGACCAAATCTTCGTCTTTCGCGCCAACTCGTCGGCCTTCCGCGTTCCGTACGATAGCACCGTCGTCCAGGTGGACCTGACCGACAGGAGCATCGAGGCGATGCGGAATTTTTACCTCAACCGCTCCCATTACGCACGGGTCGTTTCCGTCCTCGGTCAAGCCGGGGTCGCGGCGCAGTTGTGGGATTACATCTACCCCGCACGGACAAACACTGCCGAGGACAGCATGTTCTTCGCGGCAACCGCCGCCGCTCGGAACGTGTACTACGGCCTGGCTTTCCGGCTGACAACGGAGAACGATTCTCTCATTGAATCGCCCCTCAAGGGGGACATCATCGACTATCTCAACGAGACGAAATGGAACGTCCATGTGGACGGCGATGCGGAAGATTTTTACACGGGCGTCCCGGAGCTCGTGACGCTCACGCCGCTCGCGCGCGCATCGCGCGGGCTCGGCTACCTGAGCCAGAGGCCGGACCGCGACGGCGTTTTCCGCCGGACGCCGCTCCTCGTGAAATTTAACGGCGCACTCTATCCGAGTTTTGCCCTCCGCGCGATCTGCGACTATCTCCATGTCGGCCCCGACGGCATCATCGTCAACCCCGGGAGGAGCGTCACTTTGAAAGGCGCACATCGGCCCGACGCGCCTCCGCACGACATCGTCATTCCCATCGATAACCGCGGAAACATCGTCGTCAACTACGTCGGCAGGTGGGATAGGATGAAACACTACGACTTTGCCACCATCCTCGCAGCCGCGGATGACCGGGATGAGATCGACCTTCTCTCCGATGAGCTCAAAGGAAAAATCGTCATCGTCTCCGAGGTCAGCACCGGCTCCGCGGACGTCCGCCCCGTCCCGCTCGAAAGCGAGTATCCCCTGAGCGGTCTCCACGCGAATGTTCTCCACAGCATCCTGACGGAAAATTTTCTCCGGGAACTGTCCGGCACGGAAATGCTCCTCATCGAGGTCGTGCTCATGGCCTTCGTGGCGTGGATGTCGTTGAGCCTCTCGTCGAACGGGTTGTGGGTCGGCGGTCTCGTGGTCCTGGCGGGATTTCTGCTCAGCGCCGCAGCCCTCTTTCTCTACGCAGAGGTCATTGTCAACGTCGTTCGTCCCGCGTTCATGATCGTCCTTGCCATCGCGGCGATCGTCGGCCACCGCTATCTGAACGAACAAAAAGAGAAGGCATCGCTGCAGCGCTCGTTCGAGGCATACTTCCCGCCGGCCGTCGTCAAGCGGATCATGGCAAACCCGGAGCTCATTTACGCCGCAGGACAGAAGAAGGAATTGACGATCCTCTTCAGCGATATCAAGAGCTTTACGACATACTCGTCGACGATGACCCCCGACCAGATCCAAAAGATGCTGAACGAATACTTTGAAGCGATGGTGGATATCGTCTTCAAGTACGAGGGGACGGTCGACAAATTCATCGGGGATGGATTGATGGTATTCTTCGGCGACCCGGAGCCGCAGTCCGACCACGCGGTCCGATGCGTCCGGGCGGCGATCGAGATGCAGAAAAAATGCCGCGAGCTCAAGGCCCGCTGGGAAACGACCGGCCTCTTTCCGCTGAAAATTCGGGTTGGAATTAACAGCGGCCCCGTCGTTGTCGGCAACATGGGGTCAGCGAGACGATTGTCGTACACCGTTCTGGGGTCCGACGTCAATCTTGCGCAGCGCCTGGAATCGAATGCTCCGGTGGAGGGGATCATGATTTCACAGCGGACGTACGAGTTGGTGAAAGACGCAGTTACCACGAAACCACTCGAGCCGATCATGGTGAAGGGGCTCGACAAGCCGATCAAGGTCTACGAAGTGCCGGTGGAGGGGGAAGGGATGAGTTGAGAGCAATGGGGGAGCAGAAATCAGAGGTTAGGATTTGAAGGTTGTAAGTTGGAAGTTGAAAGTTAGGAAGGCGATTGGGTGATCGCTTTGGGGGGTTAGGGGTGAGCCATCAGGCCCAGGCTCTCGTCATCTCTTTTCCGCTCGTTGCCAACCGCTAATCGCCGGCAGCTATTTTCCCCAGCCTTGCTTTTCCCCGCCCCATTCAACATATTGTCTCCTCATTTCTCCGTGTTGCTTGCTCACACGCGAACTCCATACCGCCGTCGGTCCGTGGGACATTGAATCGAGCTATCGCTTCTGCGAACGGCTGACATCCAAGCACTACGAAAATTTTCCCGTCGCGTCGCTTTTCGTCCCGAAGGATAAGCGCAAATTCATCTGTTCCGTCTACGCCTTCGCCCGCATCGCCGACGATTTCGCGGATGCACCCGGCTCCACGGTCGCGGAGCGAATCGACAACCTCTCGCGCTGGCAGGAACACCTCGACCAATGCTTCGACGGCTCGTCATCCCACCCCGTCTTCATCGCTCTCGGTGAAACATCCCGTCATTGCCGCATTCCCCGCGAGCTGTTCCAGGATCTCCTCGATGCCTTCCGGTCGGACGTCACCGTCCATCGACACGATTCATACGAATCACTCCTCCGCTATTGCTCGAACTCGGCCAATCCCGTCGGCCGCATCGTCCTGAGCATCTTCGATTATCAAGACGAAGAGCTGTTCAAACTCTCGGACAGTCTCTGTACCGCCCTCCAGCTGACGAATTTCTGGCAGGACGTTGGCCTCGACGCAAGGCAGGGTCGCATCTACATGCCCGCGGAGGATCTCTCGACGTTCGGCTACACGTACGAGCAGCTGATGCGGGGCGAGTTTAACGGTTCGTTCGCAGAAATGATGAACTTCGAGCTCTCCAGGACAGACCGGCTTTTTGAGGCGGGAAGACCGCTTCTCGAGAGAGTGGGGGACGAGCTCCGGCTTGAGCTCGCACTGATCTGGCACGGCGGGCGGAGGATCCTGGAGAAGATCCGCAACAACGGATTCAACGTCCTCTCGCGCCGTCCGACGTTAACCCTCTGGGATAAGGGGCTGGTGGTTACCCGCGCACTTTCCGAACGAAGAAATATGAGGAAGGGCTGACCGATGGGGATTGCGACCGTCATGCCGGACTTCGCGCAGAACCGTGAAAGTAATTTCTATTACTCGTTTCTGATTCTGCCAAAGCCGAAGCGGGAGGCAATCGAGACGATCTACGCCTTCTGTCGGTACACGGACGATATCGTCGACGAAGGGGGTGACGAGAAAGAAAAATTTGCACGGTTGAAGGTTTGGACGGAAGAGCTCCGGCTGTCGCTGACCGGCAGTTCACGCTACACCGTTCTCAACAAGCTGAGCACGATCATTCAGCGGTTCAACATTCCGCTCCAGCATTTCTACGACCTCATCGGGGGGATGGAGATGGATCTGAACAAGCGGCGATACGAGACGTTCGAAGATTTGCGGGAATACTGCTATCGTGCGGCGTCGACGGTGGGCCTGATCTGCGCCGAGGTATTCGGATATACAAAGGAAGAGACGAAACAATATGCCATCAACCTCGGGATTGCGCTTCAACTCACAAACATCCTGCGGGACCTGAGACAGGACGCGCGTCGGGGAAGGGTCTATATTCCGCAGGAAGACCTTCGCCGGTTCGGATATACCGAACGCGACCTGAACGCGGGCGTGTACGACGACCGCTTCATGCGGCTCATGAAATTCGAGTGCGACCGCGCTCATGACTTTTACCGTCGCGCGAAAACGTACCTCGCCGAGGAGGACAAGCCCCTGTTCTCCGCCGCGCGGACAATGGGCAACATCTACTATCTCCTCCTCCTGCAGATCGAGCGCGCCCGTTACGACGTTTTCTCGAAACGAATCCGACTCGCTTCCCCGGTGAAGCTCCTCGTCGCCATGGTTCTCCGGTTGAGGAACCGGTTCCCCAAGAACTTCCACCGCTACATTCACGCCGAGCTCCCTGCCTGATCGGCCGCAGCACGTGAGCGCACGATGTTTCGTTCGCTTCACGGCAGGGCCGGATGATCTCTCATGGCGCGTTCAAGCTCCGATGCTCCGTTCGATGCCGTCGTCATCGGCGGCGGCGTTGCCGGGCTGAGTGCGTGCGTGCGTCTCGCAGAAAAGGGGCGGAGAGTACTTCTGCTCGAACAGCGTCACCACCTGGGCGGCCGCACGTATTCGTTCATCGACCGACGTACCGGCGATTCCGTGGACAACGGCCAGCACCTGCTCATGGGATGCTACCGCGAGACCAGAGCTTTTCTGCGGACGGTCGGTTCAGACCACCTCACGACACTCCAGCCCCTGCTCTCGATTCATTTTCTCCATCCACGGTCGGGCGCCTCACATCTTCAGGCACTGCCGCTGCCGGCTCCGGTCGGCGTTTTTGGCGGACTGCTTCGCCTCTCTTCTCTATCGATAACCGACCGTCTCAATCTCCTGAGAGTCGGACGGTCACTCCTCTCATCGTCTTCCCGGGCCGAAAGGGGGCTGGATGCAACGACGGTGGACCGATGGCTCGAATCGCTGGGACAATCTGCGGAAGCGCGAAAATATCTTTGGGATATCATCGCAATCGGAACCCTCAACGACAACCCGCGCACAGTCTCGGCCCTGCTGTTCCGTCGCGTCCTGCGGGCCGCATTCCTCGGAACGCGCGAGGACTCATGCCTGCTCATACCGCGCGCGGGGTTAAGCGAGATTCTCGTCGAACCGGCCAGGAAGTTCATCGAATCGCGCGGGGTGGTTGTGCAGACCGGGGTTTCGCGCACAACACTTGAACTTCGAAGAAACCGCATCGTGCGTGTGCATGGATCCGGTCCGCCCGTCGAAGCCCGGAACGTCATATCCGCCGTCCCGTATTTTTCCCTCCCATCCCTTTTCGACCGCTCGTCATCGGCGGCATCCCGTGTGTTCCCGCATACCCGCCGTTTTGAGTCTTCTCCGATCCTCACGATCAACCTCTGGTTCGACCGGCCGGTATTCGACCTCGAGTTCGCCGCACTGCTGGATTCGCGCGTGCAATGGGTCTTCAACAAGACCCGTCTCTTCGGCTCCGGTAGGCGCGCACGTTTTCCGCAATATCTATCACTCGTCATCAGCGGAGCCCGCGATTTAGTGGCGATGACAAACGAACGATTGGCCGACATCGCCCGGCAGGAGCTTGCAGCCGTCCTTCCCGGGGTGCGGCGTTCGCGAATCATGCACTCTCTCGTCGTCCGTGAGAAACGGGCGACGTTCTCGCCAAGACCGGGGGTCGAAGAGTTCCGGCCGGGATTGAAGACGCCGATCGAAAATTTCTTCCTGGCCGGTGACTGGACGCAGACGGGGCTGCCCGCGACGATCGAGGGAGCGGTGATGAGCGGAAACCGGGCTGCCGATGCAATTCCGGCGGCCGGCTGAGCCATGGATTCGAACCAGAACGCCGTTT
>DATJYV010000237.1:0-24235 GCA_035499415.1 Bacteroidota bacterium | reverse complement strand
CCGCGCTCCACCGACTTTCCGATTGCATCCATCCACTCCCCGAGACGTGTCGAATTGCTCCCTTCCTGACGGGCGAGGCGGGCATAACCATTGATGATGGCGAGGATATTGTTGAAATCATGGGCAATACCTCCGGCAAGCGTTCCAAGGCCCTCCATCTTCTGGGATTGCCTGAGCTGTTCCTCGAGCTGCCTGCGCTCCGTGTTATCAATGATGAATCCGCGGAGCAGGGCTATCTCCCCGCGTTCGTCGAACGTTGCGCTCACATTTTCCAGGATGTGGAGCAACTTGCCGTCGCGACGCCTCATGTGCATTTCGTGGTTCGCCAGTTTTTTTCTGCGTTGCAGGAGTTGGAGGAATTCAACGCGATCCTTCGAGTTGATGTAATAGGCGATCGCATCCATGTTCAACGCCTCGTCGACGCTGTCGAATCCGAAAATCCTTGCAAATGCAGGGTTGCAGGCGATAATTTTTCCGTCCGCCTGCGAAACGAAATGGCCGGCCAGGTCATCCTCGAGAAACGACCGGTATTGCTCGGCGACCGAATCGCTATCCGAATTGCGGCTCTCGAGGACACCCTCAAAGCCGGTCGCTTGCCCGCCGGAATCTGTCACGGCATTGAGTCGCAGGGTAAACAGCTCGCTCGCACCGTCCGAGCAGCGGATCGAGACTTCGCCCGACGCTGTGCCCCCTTTGCCGGCGGCGTCCATCATCCGGCGCAAATCTTCTGGATTATCAGAGAGGTCGGCAAACTTTCTGCCGACCGGAGAATCCCCGTCCTTAAAACGAAGGTGCGAGGCAAATACTCTGTTGCAACTGCGAATGACACCGACGGATGAGAGCCCGATGAGGCCCACGGGAGCGTGGTCGTAGAGCTGTTCATCGTTCGAACGTTTTTGCGAAGTCGATGATGGCATGTGCGTCGTGGCGTACCGGGATAAAATATACTCACACCCTGTTTTAAAACCAAGAATTTACGGTTGGGCCGCCGCCGTTCCCCCTATCCTTGTAATCGCCTTTGATTCTCTTTATATTCTCGTCGTGTTGATCCTCTGGCGTCACATCCTCCGCGTTCATATCGTTCCGTTTATCGCCGCGTTCCTGCTGTTGATGTTCATCTTCCTTCTGCAATACCTGATGAAGTCCCTCGACCAGCTGGTCGGGAAGGGGTTGAGCGCAGGCGTGATCTCGGAGCTGATTGTCGTCAGTCTCGCCTGGATGGTCGTGCTTGCAGTCCCGATGGCGGTGCTGATCGCCACGCTCATGGCGTTCGGCGGACTCGCGTCGACGAATCAGATCACCGCGATGCGCGCGAGCGGCATGAGCCTCTATTCCATGATGATGCCGGTCCTGCTCGCGTCATGCGTCGTCTGTTTCTTCCTCGTCAAGTTTGACAACGACGTCCTTCCGGATGCGAACCACAAGGTCAAGGTCCTGACAATCGACATCTCGCGCAAGAAACCGACGCTGACGCTCGTGCCTGGATTGTTCGAACCGCTCATGCAGGGACGCACGATCCTCGTCCGGAAGACGTTTGAGCATTCCAACGACCTGGAGGGAGTGACGATCCTCGATTCGTCCGACCCGCTGTTTTACAATACTATCACCGCCGAGCGGGGCCGAATATCCTTCTCGCCCGACTACCGGAAATTGATCATGGACCTGGAAGACGGAGAAATCCATCAGCTCTCCGTGCGCGACTTTCAGGAATACCGAAAGATCCGCTTTACGAGGCACCGGATTTCGATGGACGCCGAAGGATTCAGCTTCCAGCGCTCGCAGGAAAGCGCATTCTCGCGGGGCGACCGCGAGATGAGCGCCGACGCCATGCGGATCATCGTCGACAGTCTCCGGCATCTTCAGGACCGCAGCCGGGAACGCATCCAGGCAATTCTCAACTCCCAGATGGCCGGGGTCGGCAATCCGTCGAAGATGACACCGACCATCCCCCGCGGCGAGGACTTCACGCCGTATGTCGCGAGCTCGGCGGCCATGCTGAGAAACACGCTCCAGAGCGAATTTCTTCAGCTCCATTACTTCGACCTCGAGGCGAAAAAATATCTTGTCGAAATACACAAGAAATATTCGATTCCGGTCGCGTGCATCGTCTTCGTCCTGGTCGGGGCACCCCTCGGGATCATCGCGAGGCGGGGCACGTTCGGGGTGGGCGCGAGCTTGAGTCTCGGATTCTTTCTGCTCTACTGGGCCTGTCTTATCGGAGGCGAGAAGCTCGCCGACCGCGGGCTTATCGAGCCGTGGGTGGGGATGTGGACGGCGAACATCATCATCGGGATCATGGGGGCATACCTGACGTACCGGACTGCGCGCGAGAGCCCGACGATCGACTGGTCGGTGTTTACGCGATTCGTGCCGAAGTCATGGAGGTCGAACGCTGAAGGGACGGGCGCTCATGACCATCCTTGACCGGTATATTTCACGACAGTTCATCGTTTCATTCTTCTTCGGCCTCATCGCGTTCCTCTTCATCTTTCTCGTGATCGATATGATGGAGAAGCTCGACGACTTCATCGATGCGCATGTGCCGACATCGACGATCGTCGAATACTACATCGCGTTTTCTCCCGAGATCATCCAGCTCATGACGCCCGTTGCAGTGCTCCTCGCCTCGCTCTTTGTCACGGGACGGCTCTCAAGCCAGAACGAGCTTCCCGCCATGAAGTCGAGCGGGGTGAGTCTCCAGCGCATTCTCCTCCCCTTTCTCGTCATCGCACTCGTTATCAGCGGGCTTTCCTTCTACCTGAACGGATGGGTTGTCCCCACCGCGAACCGGAAGAAATCGTACATCGAGCGGACGCACCTTCAGCGCTCATTCGACCCGACAAATCGGTTCAATATTTTCTTTCAGGAAGGACGGACGCGGATCGTCTCCATGAGTTACTACGACGAAGGGACGAAGACCGCCAGCCGCGTGAGCATCGAGGATTTTGCCGACACCAATTTGACCGTCCTGCGTCAGCGGTACGATGCCATGCAGATGCTTTGGATGGGAGCCGACACATCGCATTCGAGCTGGGTCCTGTTGCGCGGAACGCGGCGGACGATGGAAGCGGACAGTCAAAAACTCGAACCGTTCGACCGTCTCCCGGTCGGCCACCTCGCCCTGAATCCGGCCGATATCGAGAAGAAGCAGAGAAAGCCGGAGGAGATGGATTACGAGGAGCTCCGCGACTTCATCGCCAGCCAGCAGCTTGCAGGGCAGGATGTTTCGCGCTGGCTTGTGGACTTCCACGCGAAACTTTCGTTTCCGTTCGCGAGCGTGATCATGGTGCTGTTCGGCGTTCCGTTCGCTTCGAGCCGGCCGAGGACCGGCGCCGCGATCGGCTTCGGGATTGCCGTCGCCGTCACGTTCATCTACCTCGCGTTCATGAAGATGAGCCAGGTGTTTGGATACAACGGAGATCTGAATCCGCTCTTCACGGCATGGATGGCGAACATCATATTTCTCGCCGCGGGAATCGTCAACCTCATCCGCGTTCCTAAATAGACTCGGGAGAATTCATGAGTTCAGGGAGCAGAGGCGTCCAGGAAGTTTCGGCCGCCGAGGCGGCATCGATGATCGAAAAAGATCCGTCTCTCGTCGTTCTCGACGTCCGGACAAAGCAGGAGTTCGACAGTCCGGGGGGACATTTGAAGGGAGCGATCCTCATCCCGGTCCAGGAGCTCCAGGCGCGGACAGCGGAGCTTGATCGCTACAAGGATCGAACCATCATCGCCGTCTGTCGCTCGGGAAACCGGAGCGGCGTTGCGACCGGCTATCTCAACTCCGTTGGTTTCAAAGTCCTGAATCTGACCGGCGGAATGATTGAATGGAGGGCGATGGGACTCCCGGTGGTGAGAGAGGCGGAAAAAGAAGGGGGCAGGGGTCAGACGTCAGGAGGGTGATGTCTCCGAAGGTGTAATCTCGTTCGTGGTTGAAGGATGGATGAGCGGAAGCGATCAGCTTGCAGCAATTAGCTGTAGCCGTCAGCACTCTTAACTCAGATCTGATCTTCTTCTCTACTCGCTTCTGCCGTCTGTCTCCCGACTTCCCTCTTCAGACTCCTCCATCCTGACTTCCGTTCTTGCCCCTTCCCCTCATCGGGCAAATCGTCTCGGCGGCCGCGGAAACTCGTAGCCCGCTGTCCAGATATTGTTCTCCGGCTTTACATCGGGCAACATGTTGTCGGGGTCGACAACCACGCTGTCGACCGGACTGGTCGATGGATATTCGAATGTCCATGATCCACTCCGCTGCCAGACCTCGACCGGAAGCGTAACACGCCCGGAGTGTCCGTTCGATTCCTTCACCAACACCACGACCGGCATGGCCATCTGCTCGTTGTTCTCGAGAGTAATCACCGTGCCGCGTGTCGGGTCGTTGTCCAAGTACTTGACTGATGTGACCGCCTGGTCGAGCTTCCAGCTCTTGACGAACCATCCCTTCCAAAAGTAATTCAGGTCTTCGCCCGACGCATCATTCATAGACCTGAAAAAGTCCTTCGGCGTCGGATGTTTGAATGCCCATCGCCGGATGTATTCCCGGAACGCCTCGTCGAAGCGATCGTGCCCGAGGACGTACTCGCGCAACATGACGAGGCCGACGGAGGGCTTGAAGTACGCAAGACTTCCGAGATCCCGCGACGGAATGACATCTGCATAGGTCAGCATTGGCTCAAGGTCCGGACGCATTAGAATGGGAACGAAACGGCGGGCAGAATCCCTTTCCGCTTTGTATTCGCCGTTGTTGAAATTTTGGGTGGAATAGATGTTGATGAACGTATTAAACCCTTCGTCCATCCACGCATTTTTCCGTTCGTTGGACCCGACGACCATCGGAAACCATGTATGGCCGACTTCATGCGTGATGACACCCCAGAGGCCTGCGGCGCGCGCACGGCTGCCGCAGAAAACGATTCCGGGATACTCCATGCCCCCGGCAATTCCCGCCACGGTTGTCATCACCGGATACGGATATTCGAACCACTGCTTCGAGTTGTATTCGATCGTTCCTTTGACGTACTCCGCGGCACGCCCCCAGGCCGAATCGCCCGCACTCTCGACGGGATACACCGCCATCGCAAGACACGGCCGGCCGCTCGGCAGAACGACACGTTCCGCGTCCCACACAAAAGCCCGCGAGGATGCCCACGCAACGTCGCGGGCATTGTTCATCCGGAAGCGCCAGGTCTTCGTCCCACGCTCAGCCGGCGCCTTATCCGGCGCCGTGATTTCGTCCGCACTCCGAAGCGTTACGACCTTGTCGGAGGACTTCGCGCGTTCCAACCGGCTGCGCTGTTCGGATGTCATGACTTCCTTCGTGTTTTCAAGCTCGCCCGATGCAACGACGATATGGTCGCCGGGCGCCGTGATGGAGAACTGAAAATCTCCGTAATCAAGGTAGAATTCTCCCTGGCCCAGATAGGGAAGCGTATTCCACCCTTCCACATCGTCGTAGACCTCGACGCGCGGATACCATTGGGCGATCTCGAAGATCTCTCCGTTCTTCGTCCTGAGACGCCCCATGCGGTCGGTTCCGTACTGCGGCACCGTAAAGCTGTACTCGAATTCAAGTTTGACCTTGTCCCCCTTCGGTTTCATCGGCGAAGGAAGAAAGACCTGCATCCGGGTATCCGTGATGATGTAGCGCGCGGGAGATGCGTCGCCGTGCTGGATAAGACGGACGGACTTGAATTCAAAGCCGTTCGTATACGTACGGGTGCCGAACCTGCTCAGGCCGAGGGGGCTCGTCAGCGTACCGCGCGAATCCTTCCGATAGATGTTTTGGTCAACCTGAATCCAGATGTACGAAAGCTCGTCGGGGCTGTTATTCGTGTACGTCATCACTTCTTTTGCCGTGATGAGGTCGGTGGAATCATTCAACTCCGCATCGATCACATAATCGGCCCTGTTTTGCCAGTAGTCGGGGCCGGGCATGCCGCTGCCGCTCCTGTATGCAGTCCCCGGTTCGCTCATGAACGTCGGGTCGAATGCGTCAGTCGGGCTGTAAACGGGGTGGTCTTGTCCCAGCAGAATTGAAAATCCTGCACTGCCGAGAATCGTGACAACAAGTCGAAGAATCTGTCTCCTCATGAATCCTCTCCATGAATGTTAAAATTCAGCTCGGATTGGAGTCCGCCTCCAATCGACAAGATCATAATAAGCTACATGAAACCGCGAAGAGAGTCAAGAGAAGTGGACGACATCGAGGACGGATGGGGCCAGCCATCAGAACAAAAAGGCGGACACCATCGAAAGCAGACGGTGCCCGCCTACAGTACGGGCTCAGGTGGCCGGTTTTCCCTTCCGCATCCTCACATAGAGCGCGGCGAGGAGAACGACGATCACGAGAAAGATCGCAATGTAGAGTGTCGTCGACGGGGGCGATACCGTCCCCTTCCAATCATCCACCTTCTTCTCTATATCCTTCCGTTGATCTTCCGTCAGCTTGCCTTGCGAGACGAGCATGGGCAGCCACGAAGAAGCCGACACTCCCTTCCAGATATTTCCTTCGAAGTTCGTATATCTCTTGTAGCGGGCGTCGTTTCCTTCCTTGGCCGGGTTTTGGATCTCCGAGTCCAGCCGCGCGGTGAAGCTCCGGTAGAACCCGTTGCCGTCGCTGAACGTGCCGAGGTCGATCGAGTTCTGTCTGAACATCGCGCCCAACGCAACCCAGAACGATGAGGTCGCTTTCTGGTCCCATCGTGCCAGGAGCGTATCGATGTTCTGCATCTCCTTCGTCCGCTGCTTTCCGGCGCTGTATAGGTGCGTCAGTTTTCCCCCGAGCCCCTTCCACTGGCCTGCAAACCTCTGCTGCTCCGACATGATTTTCGCCAGGTCCGGCGCCGTTAAATCCGTCGATTGCACAAAGGCGAGATTGTCCTCGAGCGATTTCTGGATATGTCCGAGCACCCCGTTTTTCTCGACCTTGCCGACAATGCGCTGCTTCTCAACATCTTTCAGCATCGTCACGTCCTTGTCGTATTGCAGAAAGAGACTGTCGACGAGGGAAAAAATCATCTGGTCCCGCTCACGCAACCCATTCTGCAGTTTGGAAATCATGGCCATCAGCGAGTCGATGAGCTTCTTGTCGGACATGCCGGTCGTCTTCACGTTCTCCTCAAGGTTCTTCACATTCCCCATGAGGGCGCTGTTGGCGGTCGACAGAGAATCCACGCTGGCGGAGAGCTGGCGGACCTGCGATTCGAGTTGCGCGATCTTTACCACCTGGCTCTCGATCACGCCGATCTTCTCCTGGAACAGACGGAGCTGAACGCGGGCCTTCATGATTTGTTCGTCGAACTTGTCCGGATACAACGACTGATTCAAGAGGTCGCGATGGTCTACATAAGCCCGTTCCAGATCATCGATCGAGGTCTGAACGTCGGCGCACTCCTGGACCGTCTGGACTTGATTGATTTGCTTCAAGATCTCCTTGTACTTGCTCTGATATCCCTGAACGATCGCGTAGTCCGATTGTTCCTGCGCATATCCGATCCCGCTGACGGATGCGAGGGCCGACAGAAGTATGACTGAACATCGTACGAGAGTCTTCATTACTTGCCTCCTTGTTGAACGCCGTCCCTGGTGAGCATCACCGATTTTTCTCCTTCGGAAACGAGCTGAATGTTCGGCGCGCGCTGGTTGAAGGCGGGATTGTTCAATCCCTTTTCCGACACGGAGATTTTCGTCTCGAGACGGAGAGCTCCGTCGCCCTGCGAAAAAACGTATACATTCTTGAATTTCTCGCCGGTAACAAAGTAGTACCCGCGTGCATCACGGATCATGCGGAGCTCGACTCCTTTCACGTCGGTGGAGTCGTGTGTTTCTTCAAACAGGAGCTCTTTCACGTTCACTGAGAATTTGTAGCGGTCTTCCGAAGCCATCCCTTTCGAGTCGACGTTCAGGACGACTTGAATGGGCCAGGAGAAATCCGCCGGACGGAGTGAGAGCGGCGAGCAGGCGCCAAGGGCCGCCAGGGCGAGAAGCGCCGACGGCAGGAACAGACGGTTCATACGAAATCCTCCAGGATGAAAAACGGTGAGTTTGAAAGCAGACGGAATGTAGAAACATTCACAGAATGATTCAAGCCGCCGGGAATGAATTTTTGGTTAAGGATGATGCTTAGCGCGGAAAACGGGCGGCGATCCCGACAGGCGAGAACGAAGCGGTAATCCCCGCAGTCATCTGAGCGCGTTCCCCCACGGACACGAAGAAGCCGGGCGAAACACCGCCAATGTCGAGCATCCCCGGAAAGGTGTTCAGCCGCACGATTTCGTTGAAATTGTCGGCAACCACCAGCGAGGCCAGCAGCGAGTTGCGCCGGTCAAAATAGATCCCGGCGATGGGACCGACGTGGATCGCAACGGTCGGCACAAGGTCGGTCGAGCTCGTGTGATAGACCGACTTCGATGTCAGGCCGGCGCCGAAGGATACCGATTCTTCGCTTGTGTTCTTCAGCGAGAGCCCCAGCATTCCGAACGCCCCGAAATGGTAGAAGAGACTCGTCCTGCCCGAGGACGTCAGAGGATATTTTATGACGAAGTTCTGGCCGACGTTCCGAACCGCAGGAGGCCCGAACGAAAGAGCGGGCTGAAACGACCAGTCATTGAGCGAGAGGGTCGAAGAAAAATAGCGGGAGACGCCGTCGAAGCTGAAGAGAATTATGCCGAGAGGGTCGAAGATCAGCAGGTCCGGAATCGGATCCTCGTTCGCAAAAACCGCCGGTCCGTTCTCGACAATTTCATTCACGAAGTGATAGACCATTGCGGTTACGCCGGCGCAGACGTACGGCGCGGGGTACCCCGATGCATCGTACCATTCTTCCAATTTCCGATAGACCATTCCGCCCCCGACCAGATGAAGCGTGTAATTCGGAAACCATTGCGCCCGTTCCATGCTCAAGCTGGAGGGGATGATCTCGTGGTCGAGAAAATTCCCCCAACCGTACGTGTTGAGGACCGGGAGCGGTGCGGTGATATTGCGCCAGACGCTTGTCGCCCCTCCCTTCCACGGTATATCCGCGATGCTGTGGGATTCGCCATACGACTGGAGCTCATCAAGCCCGCCGTTGAGGATGACGGAAATTGGATTGAACGTGGATTCGGAGCCGTACGGCAGTCCGTGGTAGAAGAAACTGTCGTCCTGAGCGAGGAGCGTTGGAGGATGGAAGATCGCAACAACCGGACTCAAGAACGCGAGGACGAGATGTACTCCCGCCCGGAATCCGCGTTTCATGCGGCGTTCGGAGCATTCTGTCGGGAGTCACCCTGAATTTTCGCGAGTCTCGGGCGGAGAGCGACAATGATGCGGTACAGAAAGAGGATACCGACGATGGCCGCGTAGACGCCGGGCCGGAAATAGCCGGCTTTGAGGCGCCACGTGTAATGGATGATGCCTCCGACGACGATGATATAAATGAGTTGATGAAGGCGCTTCCACCGTTTGCCGCCAAGCCAGCGGGTCATCCGGTCGTTCGAGGTGACGGCAAGGGGAATGAGGAGCAGGAAGCTCGCGAACCCGACGGTGATGAACGGGCGCTTCGAGACGTCTGCGATCATGTCATCCAGGTCGAAGAATTTATCAAGATAAATGTATGTGAGAAAATGAAGTGAAACATAGAAGAATGCGAAGAGGCCGAGCATTCGCCGAAGGCGGGCGGCGCCGCTCCAACCGCTGATGCGTCGGATGGGAGTGACCGAAAGGGTGATGACAAGAAACCGGAGGGTCCAGATGCCCGTCAGATCCGTAATGTCCGAAATGGGGTTCGGGCTGAGGCGGCCGGTGAGCCCATCGAAGACCAGGGTCAGGAGCGGAACGAGGCAGAGAATAAAAACGGCGGGCTTGACAACCCGCCGGGTCCAATCGAAGCTTTTCATCGAAGCTAAAAATACTTGCGGAGATCCATGCCGGAGTACATCTGGGCGACCTGGTCGGCGTAGCCGTTGAACATCAACGTCTTTCTCTTGAAGAACTCGCCGATCCGCCGCTCGCTTTTTTGACTCCACCGCGGATGGTCGACCTCCGGGTTCACATTCGAGTAAAAGCCGTACTCATGGGCATTCGCGATGTTCCACGTCGTGGGCGGCTGGTCTTCGACGAGGCGGATCTTCACGATCGATTTTATTCCTTTGAACCCGTACTTCCACGGGATGACCAGCCGGATCGGCGCGCCGTCCTGGTTCGGGAGCGGTTTGCCGTAGAGTCCGGTAACCAGAAGCGTGAGGGAATTCAGCGCTTCGTCCATCCGCAGCCCTTCGACGTACGGCCACTCGAGAACCGCGTCACGCTGGCCCGGCATCTCGGACGGCCTCAGCACGGTTTCAAAAGCGACGAATTTCGCCTTCGACGTCGGTTGGACGCGCTTGATCAGGTCGGCCAGGGGAAATCCACGCCACGGCACGACCATCGACCATCCCTCGACGCACCGCATACGGTAGATGCGGTCTTCAAGCGTGAACGGTTTCACAAGCTCCTCCAGCGAGTACGTCGCCGGCTTCTTGACTTCTCCTTCTATCCGGACCGACCACGGGAGCGGCTTGAAGCTTCCGGAGTACTCCGCAGGGTCGCTCTTGTCCGTGCCAAACTCGTAGAAATTGTTGTAGTGCGTAATATCGTTGTAGGTATTCGGCTCCTCATCCGTGTCGTACGGCCCTTTCTTTCCCCGCGGCCAGCGTTCCTGGCCTCGCGCCGAAGCCGGCAGCACGGAGCCGGCGACCAATCCCACGCCCGCGAGCGCTGCGGCGCGGATGAATGCTCTCCTCCCGCGATACAGACTCTCGGGTGTGATTTCCGATGAACGAAGTTCGTCCGCTTTTTTTATCAGCATAGGTGATTCCTCACATGGAAATTCTAAACCTTCTCCTGCTTCCACCAACGCGTGACGACATCCTGAATCTTCGTCTTCGAGTCGCTCTGCTTCCACTTCTCATAAAACTTGATATCGCTGCTGTCCGGTTCCGGATTCGGATAATCGATCTGCACGCGCAGAGGCATGGAGATCGACTCGCCGACGATGAGCGCCTCACCCTGCCGGAGCGAGGGAAGAACCTCAGTGAGACTTGCGAACGTATCGGGCACGAGCCGGCGAATGTAATTCTGGTCGAGCGGATTTGTCAATCGAAGGACGACGTAGTTATTGCACTGTGAGAGAATCGTTTCCGACACCTCCACCGGCCTCTGACTCACCACCATGCAGCTGACGCCGTACTTCCTTCCCTCCTTCGCAATACGCTCCACCGTCCGCCTCGCGGCATTGCTGGACCCGGAGCTGGGGAGATAATTGTGCGCCTCCTCGAACACAATGAGGATGGGAAAGTCCCGCCGGTTGGGATTCCAGAAGTTAAAGTCGAACACCATCCGGGCGAGGAGCGACACGATCGTGTTGACGATATCGAACGGGACGCCGCTGAGGTCGAGGATCGTGACCTGCGCGGAACCGTCGGCACCCAGGATGCGGGCAAGAAGGTCGTTCAGCAGGACGGAGGCGATGTACTTCTTCGGCCGGAACATGAACGCGTAGCGCGGGTCGTTCAGTTTTCCGTCCAATCGGACGAGAAACCTTGTAAACTTGCCATAAAACGGCCCTTCTTTGACAGCGGCCCCCATGGTCACTTTCTCCGTGTCGAGGAACTGCATTCGTGCCCGGATCTCGCTCAGGTCGTAAAAGACCGGTGTATCGATCGTGATCAGCGTCGACATCTCAGGGTTCTTCCCCTTTTTGGACGCGATGATCAGGTCTTTGAGCACGGTGATCTGGCTCGACGCATTCTCGTCTTTTTCGTCCACGAACATTTCACGAATCTCGTCGAAGTTCATCAGCCAGTACGGCAACTCAAACTCTGCGATATCGAGATGGTTGCAGCTCCCGGCGAACGCTTTCTCATATTCGTTGTGGATGTCGAGAATCAGGATGTTCGTATCCGGATATTTTGAAACCTTCTGGAGGATCGATGCGACGGTGCACGATTTGCCGGAGCCGCTCGACCCGAGGACGGCAATGTGTTTTCCGAAGAACTTGTTGGCGTCAAGGAACGCCCGCTGATTCTCGAACAGCGATATCTGACCGACGGAAAATCCGTATCGCTGAAAAACGGCGAACGCAACCGCCAGGTCCGCATCTTCCGCCAGATAGACGGCGGTATCGGCAACCGGGTAGAGAGAAACGCCCCGCTCGTACCTTCCCCCCTTCACCGTTCCCACGGGCGAAACCAGCATGATATACCGTTGACGGGACTGGCCGTTCACCGTCAGCTCCTCCTTGCGGAGCTCCGAAACCATGCCCAGGAGCACAACCGACCCGATCGGAATCAGAACGTAGGTTCCGATCTGGCCGATGTAGTACGTCTTACCGTTGAGCTCCTTCTTGAGCGTTGTAATGCCCGCATCGAGAAGCACGTTGAGCATCCCGTTCGTCACAGAAACGACGACGCCCAGATATTTTTCTTCCATTCGCCCGCCTTTCGGAATGAGGGAAGAGCGGCACGGCCGCTCCCGACGCAATGTTCACAAATGATGTATCAAAGTCAATGAACCCGCTTAAATACCACGATGGTCTTGTCGTCGCTGTAATCGGCCCCGCGGGAAAATTCCTGCACGTCCTTCAGGATTTCTTCGCAGATCACTCTCGGGGACGCACCATGGAGGCGCTGGAGTGCGTCGGAAATGCGCTGCTCGGAATACGTCCGGCCGGCGGCGTCCCGCGCTTCGCTGATGCCGTCGGTGTAGATGAGGACCACATCGCCGATGCCGAGGAGCGTGTTCTCGACGCGGTAATTTTCCTGCGGGAATGGACCGAGAAGCTGTCCCGTCGGCTCGAGCAATTCGATGCTTCCGTCGGCCGCGTGGAGGACGATGGGACTGTTATGGCCGGCGTTGGAGTAGAGCAGAAGACCCTTTTCGTTTTCCGTCAACTCGGCGTAAAACATCGATACAAACTGCTCCTCGGAAAAAGAGCGGTTGACGATCTTGTTGATGCGCGACATGAGGGAACTGATCTTCGTGTGGTAGGAAATTCCCATCCGGATCGCGCCGACGACGTAAAGCGCCTGCGCGGCGGCGCGTAACCCCTTGCTCGCCGCGTCGCCGACAACAATGCTCATCCGGTCCTTTTCTTCGTCGGAGAAAAGGTAGTCGAAAAAATCGCCTCCGACGATCCGGTCCGGCAGCGAGACGCCATAGATATCGTAATGAGAGAATCGGGCGGACGATTCCGGAAGAATGCTCTGCTGGATGTCCCGGGCTTTGTCGATGTCTTTCTCGAGGAGGGCGGCCTTCTGTTCGCTCTTCTTACTGCGGAGCATTGACGTGACCGCAACGCTGATAATGTTCAGGTCGGGCAGAAGGTTCTGGTCCGGGATCTCCGTGTTGAACGCAAGGACGTATTGATGCACATGGGCATCCTTGTATTTGATCTTCTCCCCGACTCCGATGGCGGAGAACTTCAGAATGCCCTTCTTGCGAAGATAGCGGTCGGTTTCATTGGCGATCATCGCCCTCTGTTCCGCCAACTGGACAAAGACGGGATACTGCGCCACGGCAATCTTATAACCCGATTCGAGCCGTTCGATGGCGCCGATCTGGTGGATCAGGCGGTATGACTCCGTCGTCGGCTCATATTGCCAGATCCGCCCTCCTTTGAGAGCGAGGTTTTCGCTCTTGACGATCTCGTTGAGAACATGCTTCAGGAGATCCTTCTCGGTCCGCAGATGCTCGGACGCGAAGCTCTCGATGGTCCTGTAAAGACGGCGTTGGTTCATTGGTCCGTCCTCATCAAGGAGGCCTGGGAGCTGCGGGTTTCACGGGCCAGGTCACGCATCGTAGCGCACCTCGAATACTTTTACCGGTGCTTGCTTCCCTTTGACAGCGACCGGGTCGAGCGGGACAAGTTGGAACTCGGATTCGCGCTCAAGACGCGCCGCCGAGAATTCCGACACGAGGATCTGATGCGGAAGCGCGACGCTGCAGAGCCGGGCGCCGAGGTTGACGTTGTCTCCGATGACTGTGTAGTCCATTCGCTCCGCACTCCCCATCGCTCCCATGACCATGTCACCGGAATTAATTCCGATCCCGATGCCGATCTGCTCTCCCGGCGGTCCGCTGCGCAGCCGATGTCGACGCTGAATTTCCACTGCGGCGCTGATCGCGCGCTCAACCATCTTCTCTCCCGTAAAGACCGCCACCATTTCGTCTCCGACGTATTTGTCGATGTCTCCTCCATGGCGCTTGACGACCTCCGCCTGGTCCGCCAGCGTTGCGTTCAGCATGGAAACCACCTGCTCGGGCTCGACTTTCTCGGAGTAGGACGTGAAGCCGCGCAGGTCCGAGAAGAAGACCGTCGCGATCTTTCGTTCTCCTCCGAGCCGCACACCTGCCTGGTCGGATCTTCTGACGGCTTCGACGGTTTGCTGTGAGACAAACTTTTCAAGATGGAACCGTTCGTGCAACCCTCTCACCATGTCGTTTATCTTGCTCGCGAGCGACCCGATCTCGTCGGATGAGGTGAACTCGGCGCGGGCGGTGAAATCGCCCTCGCCAACGCGTGCCGCGACCCTCTCGATTCCCTGGACCGGACGGACGACGACGGAATTCATGTAGAATCGGATCACGACCCAGGCGAGAAAGATCGTAACGATGCCGACGGCAACCGATCGGATCTTGTTGGAGAGAATCGCAGCGTTGATCTCGCTCATGGATGCGGAGACTTCCACCGCCGCGCGAACTTTTTGCGTCCCCCCATGACATGCATGGCAACGGATCTGATTCGCCATGTGCGTCACCCGCACGAGGCGCTCTTCGCCGTTCTCTGTGCGGACATACTCGAGCGTGTCAAGCTTCTCAACCACTTCCGTGAAGTGCTCGAGTTTCCGGGGAGGCGGATTCAGAAACCGTTCGCTCCCGACTTTGTCGAACACCCGAACAGTCTGCAGGACCGATTGGTTCCGAAGCTCGTCCATGAAGAAACGGACCGAGTTTGCGCGTCCCACGAGCATGATGCTCCGGAATCCCTCGACAATCGCCGATTGAAGTGCATCGGTAAACAGTTTCTCGGGGTCGGAAGAAAAATGACGAAGGAGGGCGGCATCAAAATCGATCACCATGACTCCGCGCATGGGAAATTTCTGGCCGTGGCAGACCTGGCAGCGGTCCTCGTTTTCCAGCGGAATGAACATTCTCAGCTTCTTCGCTCCCCGTTCAAATCGAATCTCATGATTTTTCACCGCTGTCATCGCCATGATCGTCGTGTCGGGAATTTCGTACACTTCCGGGCCAAAGTGCAGGAATCCGTCTTTGCTGTAGACCTGCACCATTTCGACCCCGGGGATCTGGCGCGCTGTCGCCATGAGCGTGTCCATTTGATCCCCGTTGCCTCCCAGCATGATCATCCTGAAGGCAGTCGCAATGACGTTCCCTATCGAAGATGCCATTCCCTCGATCGCATTCTGTCCTTTCATCATCGTTGCGACGCTGGGTGTGAGCGCAACTTCGATGGCGCCGCGGATCGGCTCGGATTTGTCGTGACAGCGCCAGCATTCGGGACGATTGATGAGAGGTTGATAGCGGGTGAAGACGTTCACTCCCTGCGTTTCGGACATTGCTTCCTGGGGTGTCTTCGTCTCGAGCGTTTTTGCGACCATCGGATCGTTCACGTTCGGATTGACTCCCTCCCCTTCGCGCAGGAAGACC
The DNA here is from genome assembly GCA_035499415.1 of Bacteroidota bacterium. Classification (GTDB taxonomy): domain Bacteria; phylum Bacteroidota; class Ignavibacteria; order UBA10030; family UBA10030; genus DATJYV01. The sequence goes on along the minus strand of DATJYV010000237.1, from coordinate 8,554 downwards.
TCGCGGCCGAGCCGGTCGTAGATGTTCACGTCGACGAATCGGAGGTTTTGACGGATGTCGTTGACGAGTTCCGAGGCGTATGTCGATTTTCCTGTGAGCATCACATTCCGAATCCCCGCCATCAGCGCTTCGGACGACGCGCGGAGCGTTTCGCGCTGCCGCTCCATTAGAGCATTCGATTCCTGTCGGATCGTTATGATCACATACGTCCCGAATCCCACAATGAGAACGGCAATTATCAGGAGGAGAATCTTGTATTCGAGACGGCTGCGGAATGCCTGAAGCAAAAGTTGGGCCCTTTTAAGAGGAAAATACCGGGAAAACGATCGGCTGGTGCGCAAAAAAAATAGAGAATGTTCGCCTGAAAATCAATTTCGAGACATGGACGTCCAAAGGCGGGGCATGGGTCGATGAGCCAGCATGAAGATTCTCGACGCCTGATTCTCGCGCGCGATCTTGGTCCCACGACCTCGTTCGATCCCCTTTCGCCCGGGAAACTCGGATCGATGACCCGAGTACAGCGGGATCCGCTGGACGCGGCGAACACCTCGTTGCATGTTATCGGCGAAGTATGTTGACGTTGTGCAGCACGACGTCACGGCCGCTCTATTGTGAAGACGGCCCCGGGTAGGGAGAGCCGAAAGGAACGATAAAACGTGCGACGCTTCAGGTCAAGTACTGAGGAGATACTTGAGGGGGATCGATCCGCTGTCGCCCGCATCGGATAATGCGGGACTGAGGTGACCGACGACCAGGCGGGAAAAGAGGGTATGAGAGTGGATGGAAGGTGTGAATTCGGCGAGCTCATCTTTGGTCCGAACTACGCGGGGCTTCGCTCTATAGACTTCACCTCCCCTTACAGATCCACCAAGCACGAACGAGCAGGACGCCCAGCCGTGGTCTGTGCCTCTGGAACTATTCTCACGCACGCTTCTGCCAAATTCTGTCGTTGTGAACACAATCACCTCCCCATGAAGCGGCCGCATGTCGTCCCAGAAACTCCCGATGGCGGCCGATAGCTCCCCGGCCTTCGACGCAAATTCCCCTTCCAACGTCCCCTGGTGGACGTGAGTATCCCAACCTCTCATCTCGGTCGTCATATATCGCATCGCCGTTCCCGCTTTGATCGTCGATGCTGCTCTCTGAAGCTGTCGGCCAATACTCTCCGAGCGATTCACAGTCGATTGTGAACGACCCGACCCCGTCGTCTGTCCCTCATACCTCTGAGCAGGAGTCGGCTCCGCAGGACGCGACTGAAATCTTGCGCGGTCGAGGGATTTTACTGCGCTTTCATGCGAGCGATGAATCGCATCCGTTCCGATTCCGCTGACAATCGCGAGCTCGCCATGCTGGTAGAGATCAAAGAGAGGTTTGAATGCTGGATGCAGACCCAGGTCGTCGTTGAGTTGAAGCAACCGGTCGCTCGATGCCGAGGTCCTTCGGCCCATGAAAAGTGAAGGCCGAAGCCGACGCAGGCCGTCGTCCCGGCGCGGCGAGACCGCCATCAGCCCGTCCATGCCTCCGCGAAGGAAAACTTCGACAATAATCTTCCCGTCATGGGAAAGGAGATTTTCTGGAAGCCCCTCCGACCCGAGAATCGAACGTTTCGGCAGGGACCCGAGCGCTGCACTCGCAAGGAGAAGAGAGCCGTTTCGCAGGAAGTCCCTTCTCTTAATCACGCGGAACCGGACCTTTCATTGTGTTGATCGATTGCTGATGCATTCGCGGAAATCAGCCCGTCGAAATCCCTCAACCCATCCGCTCCCAGCATGAATTCCAGCTCTTCCCGATGCGTCTCGGACACTTTTCTCGATCCTCGCGGGACAGGGCTGCAGCAAACGGTACGGTTGGCAAACGCCGGTTCCATGACCGTCAAAACGCCCCGCTCAATCGTCAGCGGATAGGAGACGCAATAGAACGGTTTCAGCGCAAAACGTCCCATGCCTTCGTTTGTCGCCGCCGTCTGGAGGACGCAAAGTCCGTGTGAGTCAAGGAATACGCAACCGAAATCTGTCGTGCGCGTACCGGCGCACCGGCCGGAGGGAAAGTCCGAATCCGACTCCTCCGACTCGAACCAGCGGGCCGGGTCGTGTTCCTGGCGGGGTTCGAGGTACTTCTTGATTGTCTCGGCATTGTGGAGAATGGCATCCCGCTCCCCAAGGTCGACAAGAACTCCCTCGCGGCAGCAATGCGCGTTGCAGTGCGCAACCGAACAACTTTCTGCGAATATCGGTTCAAGTATCGCGGAGTCGACACGAAGAGGATGGATGTGCGAAAGCCGGTGCCGATGAATTTCCGGAAAGCTCGTCTCAGCCACGGTTCAGGGGAAGTCGAAAGTATTGTATCAGGTCGGTGCTTTGGGGTTTGGCGCCGAGCTGCCTGAGCATCGTCACGACCTGGCCACGATGGTACGACGAGTGATTTACTTTGTGCTGAATCTGATTCTGAAGCGGTACCGTGTACGGATTCCCCTTGAAGTCTTTGTACCCGAACGGCGCGTGAAGAGACCGGTCGTCCAGGCCGCGGACATATGCCTCGAGCCGTTGCTGATATTCCTTCCACCGGGACTTCAGAGCGTCGAGTGTCGGCACCTCCTCCGCAGAGATGGCTTTGGTCGGCGATTCTCCCTGCCATCGTGCAAACCAAATCGTGTCGGCGGAAAATGTGTGCACCAGCGTGCCGCGCACGCCTCCATGGCTTGAGCCGAGATCCTTTTCGTACTGCTCCCGCGTCAGCGCCGAGACACTTTCCAGCGTTCGGTCGGTGGCCCACGCGTCGAAGCGGACCAGGTCGAGCATTTCTTCCTTCGTCATTTTGTTCTCCGGGTGTCTTCTTGCGCTATATATTTTTTTCGCAGGGCTGTCAGAATCTGGAGGGCATCGAGAGGCGTGATTTTTTCCGGGTCAATGTTCTTCAATTCCTGTTTCATCGCGTCGTCCTGCGGCTCGAATATCGTGAGCTGGACGGATGCGTCGCCACTGCCGGATGGAGATTGCGACGGGTCTCCGTGGACGAGGATGCCCGACCCCTCAAGGTTTTTCAAAATTTCTTTTGCGCGTGCGGTCAATTCGTCGGGAAGGCCGGCCATCTGAGCCACCTGAATTCCGTACGAATGATCCGCGAAGCCCGGAACGACCTTGTGCAGAAAGATCACCTTGTCGCCGTATTCGCGGACGTCGACCTTGAAATTCCTGACGCGCGGAAGGATATCTGCCAGCTGATTCAGTTCGTGGTAGTGGGTCGCAAAGAGCGTCTTGGCGCCGATCCGTTGGTGAAGGAATTCCGTGAGCGCCCAGGCGATGCTGATCCCGTCGAATGTGCTCGTGCCCCGCCCCACCTCGTCCAGGAGGATCAGGCTCCGTCGGGTCGCCGTGTTGACGATATTCGCCGCCTCGTGCATCTCCACGAGGAACGTGCTTTCGCCCGCCGCGATGTTGTCGTTTGCGCCAACCCGGGTGAAAATGCGGTCGACGAGGCCGATTCGCGCGGAGGAGGCCGGGACGAAGCTGCCGACATGCGCCAGGAGCACGATCAAACCGGTCTGCCGGAGGTAACTCGATTTTCCGCTCATGTTTGGCCCGGTGATAATCATGATCTGCTCGGCGTCGGAATTCAGGCGTACATCATTCGGCGTGTATTGTTCCCCCGGCGGCAGCAGGCGTTCGAGAACGGGATGCCGTCCGCCGACGATCTCGAGCGCGTCGGAATCCTCAATCGCGGGTTTCACGTAGCCGTACTCGGCCGCGACATCTGCAAGAGCAGCGAAACAATCGAGCGTCGCCAGAATATGCGCATTTTGCTGAATGGCGAGCGCATGCTGGGCCACATGCTCCCGGAGATCGTTGAATAACTGCGTCTCGAGCGCGAGAATCCGCTCGTCTGCCCGAAGGATTTTCTCCTCGTATTCCTGCAATGCCGGTGTCACGTAGCGTTCCGCGTTCGTCAGCGTCTGCTTCCGGATGTAATCCGGCGGAACCTTGTCCTTGTGCGTGTTCGTGATCTCAATGTAGTAACCGAATACGCCGGTGAAGCCGATCTTCAATGACGAGATGCCCGTCCGTTCCCGCTCCCTTTTTTGAAGCTGTGCGATCCAGTCTTTTGCGCCGAATGCTGCCGCGCGAATTTCGTCGAGCTCGGCATTGTAGCCCTTTCGGATGACCGCGCCTTCGCGGAGCGTGGCCGGGGGGTCGTTGTTCATCGCCGTGCGGATCCGGGTCGAAACTTCGGCCAGCGCGTCGAGCCCCTGCACAAAGGCCTGGAGAGATTCGAAGCGAACGGCTTCCACCGTCTCCTTCAGCGGAGGGATCGATTCGAGGGTCGAGCTTAAATGGACAAGCTCGCGAGGTATGCATCGGCCGGTGGCGACCTTGGCGGTCAGGCGTTCGAGGTCGCCGATGGGGCGAAGGGCATCCCGCAGCCGCCGCCGGACACTCCGGTCCTTGAAAAGAGCGTCCACGGCATCGAGCCGCTCCTCGATTGCATCCTGCCGCCTGAGAGGATTATTGACCCACGCTTTCAGCAAGCGTCCTCCCATCGGCGTCACGGTGCGGTCGAGGACGGAAAACAGCGAGCCGTCGACCTCGCCCGCAAGCGTGGAGGAGATTTCGAGATTTCTTTTCGTGGATCGGTCGAGGAGAATGCTTTCGCCGTGCACGACCGGGACGATCTTCCGGATGTGGAGAAGGTTGGACTTTTGCGTTTCCTGCAAATAATTGACGACCGCTCCGGCGGCGACGATTCCACGGGGCATCTCTTCGATCCCGAATCCCTTGAGCGATTGCGTGTTGAAGTGACGGACGAGCAGTTCGAACCCGTACTCATCGTTGAACACCCAATCCTCCACGCGCGTGATGAGCCCGCGGTACGCATCCGCCAGAAGTTTTGTGATTCCTTCCGCATCCCGCTTCTGGACCAGGAGCTCCGAGACGTTGAGTGCGCCAATTCGCTCGCGGAGCTCGCGGAGGGGAAACTCGCTCACGCCGAATTCTCCCGTCGAGACGTCGACAAACGCAAAGCCCACGACATCGGCTCCCGTGGCCAGGGCCGACGGGAGAGAAAGCGACGCGAGGAAGTTATTCTGTTTCTGCTGGAGGATCTTGTCGGAGAAAAGAACTCCGGGCGTTACGACTTCGATCACGTCGCGCTTCACGATCCCCTTCGCGACTTTCGGGTCCTCGAGTTGTTCACAGATGGCGACACGATGGCCTGCGCGGAGGAGTTTGGGGAGATAGGAATCGAGCGCGTGGTACGGGAAGCCCGCGAGCGGGATCTCCCCCGCCGCGCCGTTGCCCCGCTTTGTGAGCACGATGCTCAGGACACGCGCCGTCGTCTTCGCATCCTCATCGAACGTCTCATAGAAATCCCCCATCCGGAACAATAGGATGGTGCCGGGATACCGCGCCTTGACCTGCGCGTACTGTTTCATCAGCGGAGTCGACATCAACCGATCCTGACGGTCAAATTCATCCCTTCACACAGAGCACTTGCTTGAGCGCAACCACCGGCTCGACGAGGTCATTCTCGTTTTCCAGCACCGTTTCGATGTTCTTGTATGCCTGGGGAATCTCATCGATCACCCCCTTGTCCTTCCGGCACTCCACGCCTCGCGTCTGGCTGACGAGATCTTTTTCCGTGAACATCGACCGCGCCTTCGTGCGAGACATCCTGCGGCCCGCCCCATGACTCGCAGAGTTGAACGAGTCAGGATTGCCCAATCCGCGGACGATAAACGATTTGGTTCCCATCGACCCGGGAACGATACCGTCGTCCCCTTTCTCCGCCCGGATCGCGCCTTTTCGCGTGACGTACACCGGTTCTCCAAAATGCACTTCTTCCGCAACGTAATTGTGGTGGCAGTTGACACGCACGAGGGGGTCGAATTTCTCACCGCCATTGAGCAGGCGCGCCGCGTCTTCCAATATCAGCGCAAGCATGATCTCGCGGTTCTTGAGAGCATAGGCCTGCGCCCAATGCACATCGAACAAATATTGGCGGCATTCTTCGGTACCGGCACGCAGGTATGAGAAATCGCGGTGGGGAAGTTGGACGCCGTGGAGCTTCATCTGCTCTTCCGCAATGTCGATGTGGACGTCGGCAAGGGTTTTTCCGATGTTCCTGCTTCCGCTGTGGAGAAGGACCCAGAGATTTTCTTCCGGGTCGACGCAAACCTCGATGAAGTGGTTCCCGCCTCCCAGAGTCCCATGCTGGCACCGCGCCTTCTGGAACAGATCCCGGACATGCGGCGTGAGGAGGGGAAAATTCTCCCATCCATTCCACTTGACCGAGTCCGGCACCGGGTCGCGACGCTGATGAAAACCAACCGGGATCGAGCGCTCGATCGCAGCCCTCAGTTCCGGAATTTTTCCCTCGAGGCGTCCGAGGGTAAACGGCATTTGCACCGCAGCCATTCCGCATCCGATGTCGACGCCGACCGCCGCTGGAATAATCGTGTCGCGCGAAACGTAGACAGTGCCGATCGTTGAACCCCGTCCGGCATGGACGTCGGGCATGACCGCAATGTGATGGAACACGAAGGGAAGGGATGCAAGCTGCAGAAGCTGGCGCTCGGCTTCTTCTTCGAGGTCGTCGGTCCACACGCGAACCGGGACGCAGGACCCCCGGAGTACTTTGCGGACCGGCATCAGGCCACCGACAGACTAGGAATTGATCCTTCCGCTTCGCCCGTGAGCCCCAAATCGTTCAGGATTCCTGCTCGACATCGACGGCAAGCTCACCCGTTTCTTTCGCAACAGTGCAGTGGATGACGACAGGCCGGCAACAAACGGCGCAATCCTGCGTGAACGTTTGATCCGATCCCGCCGGCAGCTCCACCCACACCTCGTTTTCTTGCAGACACCAGGGGCAGAGAAAATCGGCGGAGTCTTCCGTCTTCATCGGCGGAAAGATAAGCAAAGTTGGAGCGGGAGACAAGAAGCGGGAGGACGAGGTAGTCTCCTTAATGCAGCAAGCTCCAACTTATTAAGGAAGCATCATGCTGAACTTGCTTGCCCCGTGCTTCGTCACGGGGTTTCACCATTTGACGTTCACACACCCGGAACCTTAGCCAGAGGCTGATGGGCCTCCGGCCCAAAGTTTGGGGTGACGGTTGCTTGGAAATAAGACGCTGCCGAAGACGAGCGAATTTAAGCGAAGGAATAAGTTGGAGATTAAGGTTGACGTTACGGGGCGGATCGGTTTGGGTTTTGGCGGCGGATGTCGAGTGCGGGAACAAGTGAGCGAGGAAATTGCGATATCTTTTCGGGACCAAGGACGACGAGCGTGTCTTTGGCTTCTCCAAGCCGGCGGCGGATGGCATCAACATCAAGACCGAGGAAGGTGTCAGAGAACAGCGCAAGCTTGGTCAAGGCCTTGGAGAAATTGTTGAGAGCGCCGGTATAGCGCCTCGCGGAAAAAACGAGGTGGTACGCGGCTGCGGCCTGAATGATCCCCTGGAAGAAAATGCGGGAATCCTCTTCCCGTTCCCTCCACACTCCTTCCCAAATCTCGTGCGCCTCCCAGAAGGCCCCTCGGTTAAAAAGGTCGGCGCCGTGCGTGTATCGTTTCCATTGTTCGGGAGAGAGGCCGGGCTCTTCAAGCGACCGCGGGTCGATCTCGCGAACGCTCTTCTTTGGAATGAGTCTGGACACGATCGGAAGACAGGTTTCTACTCTCGGCGCTCGCCCTCTTAATACAGAAACATCGGTTTGCCGAGAAGATGGGCGACCTTCGGCTTGTAGCCCTCCACATCATAGAGCTCGGCGACGTCCACGCGCTTGACTCCTTGTCCCAAAATTTCAAGCGGCACGGTTGTGTACTTCCCTTCGCGAAGTGCAACCAATTTTCCGAACTCCTTGCGCAACGCGAGGTCGGTTGCAATGTTCGCATAACTGATGGCAACCATCCGGTCGAGCGCGTCGGGCTCGCCGCTGCGCATGAGGTACGCAAGCTGCTGGTAGACCGTGTGGACTCCGAGAATCTTCCGAAGTGCCGCCTCCGTCACCGCTCCAATCCCCCCCAATTTCTTGTGGCCGTACGCATCTTCCTCGCCGTATTCCACGACCTGTCCGCCGATCAGATGCGCTCCTTCGGAGACGGTCACGATGGCATAGTTGCTCGGATTGCGCGATTTATCATCCACGACGAGATTGGCGAGCTTCTCGACGTCGAACGGAACCTCCGATATCAACGCGCGGTCGACGCCGGCCAGGTAGGCAGAGATGAGCGACGTCTCGCCGGAATTCCGCCCGAAGAGTTCGATCACGGCGATGCGTTCGTGTGAGCCGGCCACGGTTCGAAGCGCGGTGATAAAGTCCACGCTCCGCGTGACAGCCGTCGAAAATCCGATGCAGTAATCGGTCCCGAAGACATCGTTGTCCATCGTTTTGGGTATGGAGACGACGGGGAATCCCTCCTTGTGCAGCCGGGCGGCGTAGCTCTGCGTGTCGTCACCACCGATGCTGATCACCACGTCGATCTTCATGCGTTCAAGGACCTTGAGGCAATGCGGCGTGAAGTCGACCCGTGCGTCCTTCTCCAGTTTGTCATGCTCGGGACG
>DATJYV010000236.1:0-3206 GCA_035499415.1 Bacteroidota bacterium | reverse complement strand
ACCTCCGACGGAGGCGCATGCCCATCGAAATCCGTTTCACCCGGGCGTGATGCAATTTGACGCACAGCGTGGACGCAGCCGGCTCAGGACATCAGATTGCTTCGGGTCCTTCGGACCCTCGCAATGACAATTGGATTCGGGATAACTTCGCATCAAGGCCCTCCGTCATTGCGAGCCTCCTTCCTGCCGACTTGCCCGCCGAAGCATCGCGAAGGCGAGAGTGCGTAGCACGAAGGCAGGTGTTTGCGGCGAAGCAATCTGACGTACGTTGACAAGGGCGACTCGACGCGTCCGACTCTGAATCCCCCGGCGGGTCTCGATTACACTCTCCGCGTTCCCTATTTCTGACTAAGTGACACTTCGTGACGAACCGGATTTATATGTCATCCACCCTCTAACGAATAACTCACGTGCAAAAAGTCCTCGTCACCGGAGGAACGGGTTTCATCGGTTCCAATCTTGCCCGAGCGTTGGTCGAGAAGGGCTTGCGCGTCAGGATCCTCCGGAGGACGGAATCCGACCTGCGCGCGATCGGGAGCGTGCAAGTCGAACACGTTCTGGGAGATGTGACCGACCGGGGAAGCCTCGTGCGGGCGATGGACGGATGCGACACGGTCTTTCACACGGCGGCAATCGTCTCATACTGGCGAAGTGAGCGGGAGCGGATGTATGGCGTCAACATCGGCGGGACGCAGAATGTGGTCGATGCGTGTCTCGACGCCGGTGTTGCGAGACTCGTGCATACCAGTTCGATCGCCGCAATCGGTCCAACTCCCCCCGGAGTTCTTGCCGATGAATCGACGCCGTTTCTGTGGGATTCGTACGACGTCGGATATCGGATTTCAAAACACCGGGCGGAGCTGGAAGTTCAGAAAGGCGTCGGTCGCGGGCTCTCTGCCGTCATCGTGAACCCGTCGGTCGTGATCGGTCCGGGGGACATTCATTTCCACGGCGGACAGCTGATCCGGGACGTTTATAAGAAAAGAATCTTCTACTATCCGGAAGGGGGATTGAATATTGTGTACGTCCGCGACGTTGTAGAGGCGCACATTGCGGCGGCAGAACGGGGGAAATCCGGAGAGCGATACCTCGCAACCGGAACGAATCTCTCGCACCGGCAAGCGCTCGAGGTGATTGCCGAAGTCGTCGGTGGAATCAAACCTTTGATCAAACTCCCCGCGATGCTGGCCCGGGGAATCGCAGCGACCGCGGAACTTGCGGGAGCAATCACAAAAACACGACCGTGGGTTACGCGCGAGTTGATTGCCGGGATCGGCATGAACAGCTGGTTTACAAACGAGAAAGCCGTTCGCGAGCTCGGCTACACGGTGACGCCGTTCCGGGAAGCGGTGTCGAGGACATTTGACTGGTACCGCACAAACAACCTTCTGTAGCCACTCCCCCGCTACCATCGATAGATTTTATGACAACTGAAGTAAGCGCACCGCTCTGGTGAGTCCTGATGTATCTGCTCTGATTGCCGAAATTTCGGCTAGTGGGGGGAATGACTGCTCGTGCGTTACCTACCTGCCGAACTTATCTCCTTTGAGTCAGGCGGAAATTCCGTTGCAATTGTACTCGCTTGAATTCTTCACACCACCCTTTCAAGAAATAAAAAACCCCGCGCGATTGCGCGGGGTTCGTAGTTTCTTCCTGCCTGCTCGCTATAGCCCGACGGCTCCGGTGGACAGAATCGCAGTATATGTGCCGTAGATCGGATGCGTTACCGAGATCACCAGCAAACTCGGCACGACGGGGCTGTCAGAAGAGGGTGTCGCGTCCGCCGCAGTAACGGTAAAGCTCGTGATCCCCGCCCCTCCTACCTGGGTATCGGGCAGGGTGACGTTCGCGTTTCCGCTTACGGTCAGGTTCGTACCGGAAACGTCGATGGTCGTCCCCGCCGACAGCGGATGGCCAAGCCGGTCGGTCACCGTGAAGGTCCACGGTCCCGCACCCGCTCCCGCAGTCAGTGTCCCAAAATTGGCCGGACCCGTGAAGTTGCCTATCACCGGAATGCCCGTCCACAAGACCTTTACCGAGTCTTTGATCGTCGTCTGGTTCACACCCTGCGTCGTGGCTTTGATAAATGTGAACCCGTTTGTCAGCGTGGGTTGCAGGTTTCCACCCTCGGGTGTCGAGCCATCCGAGTAGTAAGTTGTATTGACAAAGCCCGAGTTGTCGGAAAGTTTCAGATCATCCAGAACCTTCCCGTTGGAGACCGATCCGATGAGCGTCGTAAAGTGCACTTCCGACGGCTGCGGCGCGTTTCCAAACGTGTCGGCCAGCGAGACCGTCAGGTTCATCGAGACTCCGAACTTATCCAGGCCGGGGAAGTTGAATTCCTGCGGCCCGAACGTGAAGTGATTCTGAGCGGGGAAGCCGCCGTGGATCGATATCCTGATGGGGGAGGATTCATAAACCATCCCGCCCACATTCACGTACGCCTGCACCTGTGCAACACCCGCGACGACTCCCGAATTGATGATCGTCGCCGCACGTCCGTCAGAACCAGTCTGGACGCTGTCGATGCTCAGCTTCGCGTCGATCGTTGAGGGGAACAAGACAAAGTGCATCATCGATCCGTGCGCCTGGTCGACCGCGTTCCCGAGGTTGTCGTCCGCTTCGAAGATGAGGGTCGCTGTCTCCGTCCCTCCTGTTCCGCGGATGGCAATATCAGTTCCGCCGACGGGTTGAACCACCCGGATGCTCTGGGCATTTCCCGTGCCGCCTCCGCCGCCGCCAAGGTGTCCGGCTGCCTGCAGGTATCCGACAAGATTCTTCGTCGTCCTGCCCGATTCGCCGTTTACCGTAATCGTGAAGAGCAACGCTCCGCCGTTTCCGGCGCCGACATTGTTATCCGACGCACGGAACCGGAACTGCGTCGCTGTCGCCACCGTCTGGGGTGCGATCGGCACGGCATTGATCTTCCTGCCCGACATGTCGATCGAAACATCATTCGTCAAAGCAATCTCGCCCGCTCCGGCGCCGCTTACGCTCACCTGGATCGTGTTCGCGTCCGATATCGGGTTTCCGTTCGCATCTGCGACCGTGTAATTCACGTCGACGAATCCGCCGTCGCTGATCGTCGCCACGGTATCGGTCGGAAAAGCAGCGACGGTCACGACGGGAGCGCCCGAGAAGAGGAATCCCGCTTTCTTCTGGAAGAACACACCGCCGACGCCGGATGTCGTAAAGGTCACGTATCC
>DATJYV010000235.1:0-5171 GCA_035499415.1 Bacteroidota bacterium | reverse complement strand
AGTCAGAATTCGTTGAATTGAGGAGACGAGTCTTATCGGCCTCATTTCGCGGTCTAATCCCCTCACCCCTCTATTCCTGAGTCATGTTGACAAACATTTTTGGCCTCCGCGAGGTTCCGCGTCAAAGGCCGGAGCGGGGCACGGATTTCATCCATCGTCCTGAGATTCGCTCCCGGTTCATTGCGGGTCGAACGTCAGGACGGGCGAACCATCGTACGCACGTGCTCAAACACCCATCGGCGAACGCGTGTCGCCCCTGTCTGCCCGCTTGACACATGTATCCGGAACAGAGAATTGCCCATTCGTGTCGGCTATCCGAATATCATCGGCCACATTACGCCGCAGGGTAAACAGGGCATTATCAGATGGAGCAGGTTTTTGACAGAAATTCTTTAAGAGAAGAATGGAGGTCGTTCGGCTTCGGGCGGGTTGAGCGGCGGTTCAATTTGTCTCTGCAAGCGTCACCATATCGAATGCAATGCGAGCCTTGTTCCGGGGCATCCGAAAATGGCTGGTCCTGAGCACGGCCATGTGGGCCGGGTCAACTGCCGATGGAAAACGAATTGCGTCAGAAATGAGAAACGATCAATCGTGGGCACAACACAAAGAGCTTGATTCTAATTTACACACCCCGTACGGCACCTCCGGTTGAAGTATCGCGAGGCGGGAAAACGATTCCACAGATGGACGGGGGGCGGAAGGGAGACTGTGGCCTGCGTCAACAATACTATGGAAGGTTATGAGGAACTTTCGCCTGTCTTCAAGAGAACTTGGGCGCCGCGATCAAGGGAGCAGTGCCGCAGGAAAACGTGACGAGTGAATTCTTGACAGGTGTAAACATGCCCCCCATGATTCAAGCTGTTTGGCCCTTCGCCGATGCACCGGACAAAACGGTATTTACGACCAGGTCCATTGTCGAGGATGGAGAACCAATTCTTCGCGTCTATCACGACGAGGATGGAGATTGGCAGTTTCATCACGAGTCCGATCCCAGCATGGATGACGCGCTCGTCCTCGCGCTCGGCAAGTTGGTGGAACTTGACGAGACGATTTCGAAAATCGCGGACCTTCCTTGCGGTTGGATGGCGTGGCGGAACGATCGGTCCGGGGATTGGCGGAGAGCCAAGGGTCCGGAAACATCGAGGTAGGAAGTCACAGCCGGCACTGCGGACTCGTGATGGCTAACGTCTGTCGGGTAGCCGCGGATAAGAATTTCTAGTTTCGGTAAATGGTATTGCACAAGACCTCAGAGGATTGATCGGATCCCCCGAGGTTTTTCCAACCCCCCGATTTTCAGCCTTCTACTTGCAAATTACCGCCTGCCACGTGTTTGCGGACTGGGCCGGCTGCCTGCGCATAAGAAGCTGCTTCGGCAGACCAGGGTCGCACTAAATTTGTGGACGCACACAAGCTCGAAGAGGAACGAAGCCCTCTCATTTGCCAACTTTCAACTTCGATTTTTCGAATCTTCTTTTGTGGACAGGGCCAGAATCGAACTGGCGACACACGGCTTTTCAGGCCGTTGCTCTACCGACTGAGCTACCTGTCCGAAAGTTTTCAAACTGAGCGGGTGAGCGGAGCCAACGAACCTACATTCATGAAATTTTCAATATCCCGACCATCTTCGCCGGGATCCGAACATCTTGACCAACCTCCTGAGCTGCTCCCGCCGAAGGCCGCCGGGATTCTCAATTCGACCATGGGCTCGGCAAAAAACCCTGAGTCCAGCCGGATTGAAAAAAAAATGTGCGGTGAACCCGGCCGCACATCGATAAGATACTCAACATGTTCGAGACATTCAACCGATTTCTATCCCATATCACGCGCATTTTTCTGTCCGACAAATTCAACCGAATCTTCTCCGCCGTCAACTCCCAGAACCTGTCCGCCCACAAAATTCGCGTACTCATGTGAAAAGAGGACGATGGCTTTGGCGACGTCTTCGGGGGTGGTCAGGCGGTTATGCGGATTTTTTGCCTTCGCGACGTCGAGCATCGATTGTGCGTGCGCGATTTTCTGCTGGGCCGGCGTATGCGTTACCCCGGCCATCACGGAATTGGCCGTGATCCCGTCAAGCGCCAGTTCGGCGTTCAGCTGCCGCATGTGGGACTCCAGCGCCGCCTTGGCGGCTGAGACGGCTCCGTAGCTCGGAAGCTGCTTTCGGCCTCCGGAGCTCGTCATAGCAAATATCCGCGACCCGCGTTTGAAGAGACCCCGCGAGTACACCCCCTGAGCCCAGTAGATAACCGAATTCGCCATCACATCCATCGTCATCTCCACCTGCGCCTTTGTGATCATCTCCGCGGGATTTGGATCAAAATAGGACTTGAGGGTTCCGAATGCGAGTGAGTGCATCATCACCCGGACGAAAGAGCCGGGCACGGATTTCAATTCCGACTGAAGAGCATCAAGAACCTCACCCCGCTTCTGCTCATCCGCGGCATTCACGTTGAAAAAAAGCGCCTTGACTCCCGCCTGCGCTACTTCTTTCTTGATACGCTCGGCATTCGGCATCGTCACCGCCCGGTCCAGATGGACGCCGCATATGTTCATCCCGTGCCGGGCCAACTCAAGCGCTGTCGCCCCGCCGAACCCGCTCGAAGCGCCCAGAATAAGCGCCCAATCCGTGTTTTTGAACCGCAACGACTCGTTCACGTGTGCGTCCCTTGTTCGAATGATGGAATTTTCCAAGTTAACCGAATTTCCCGGAAATGCAACGTACTCATTCTACCGTGACGCTCTTGGCAAGATTTCGCGGCTGGTCGACGTTCGTTCCCCGGGCGACGGCGATATAATACGCGAGAAGTTGAAGGGGGATGACGTTTACCATGGGGCCGAAAAAACCGTATGTGCGCGGAACGCGGATCACTTCTTCCGCCAATGATTCGATCTCATGATCGTCCTCGTTCGCGATCGCGATGATGCGTCCCTTGCGTGCGCGGACTTCCTGCAGGTTGCTCATGACCTTTTCGTAAATCCCGTCCCTGGGAGCAATAATGACGACCGGCATTTCGGCGTCGATGAGCGCGATCGGTCCGTGTTTCATTTCTGCGGCCGGATATCCTTCGGCGTGGATGTACGAAATTTCCTTCAGCTTTAACGCCCCCTCAAGCGCGACGGGAAAGTTCGCCCCACGTCCCAGGTAAAGGAAGTTCGACGCGTGTTTGAATCTCTCCGCCAGCGCCCGGAGCTCGTCCGACTTCCTCAGGACCGATGTGACTTTTGCTGGAAGCGAGTCGAGTTCGGACGTCAGGATCCGCGCGTCATCCCGCGACATTCCTTTCGCCCGTGCGAGCATGATCGTGATGAGCGCGAGGACCGTCAGCTGGGACGTGAATGCCTTGGTTGAGGCGACGCCGATCTCGGGGCCTGCGTGGACATAGACGCCGCCGTCGGTCTCGCGCGCGATCGTGCTCCCAACAACGTTGACGATGCCGAGCACGAGCGCCCCTTTGGCCCGCGCTTCCCGTCCGGCCGCCAGCGTATCCGCCGTCTCTCCGCTCTGGCTGATCAAGAAAACGACGTCGTCTTTTGACAGGACCGGATTACGATAGCGAAACTCTGACGCGTACTCGACTTCCGCGGGCACGTGGGCAATCTGCTCGAGCATGTACTCGCCGACAAGGCCTGCGTGCCACGACGTGCCGCAACCGATGATGATGAACCTTCTGGCCCTAAAGAGCCGGTCGGCGACGTGCTGCAGCCCTCCGAGCTTTACGTCCCCCTCTTCAACGCGCAAGCGCCCCCGCATCGCATTCCTGATCGTCTCCGGTTGCTCCTGGATCTCCTTCATCATGAAGTGATCATATCCCCCCCGTTCGATCTGGGATAGGTCGAACGTGACCTCCTGAATTTGCTTATCGATCTTTACGTCATCCACCGTCGTCGTCCGGAATCCGTTTGCATCCAGCTCGGCAACCTCCCGGTCCGCAAGGTAGACGACCTGACGCGTGTGGTCAACCACCGCCGCCGCATCGGCGGCAACAAAATGCTCACCTTCGCCCACGCCGATGATCAGGGGACTGCCGAGCCGGGCCGCGATCATCTTCCCCGGCTCCCGCGTCGAGAGCACGACGAGGCCGTAGGTACCCTGCACTTCCCTCAGCGCGCGTTTGACCGATTGGTACAGGCCGCCGCCGTCCTTGTAGAACTCCTCAATCAGATGCGCCAGAACCTCCGTGTCGGTCGCGCTCTTGAACGTATGCCCTTCGCGTTCGAGCTTGGTCTTGATCGCACGGTAATTTTCGATGATGCCGTTGTGCACGACGGCAATTTCGCCGCTGCAATCCATGTGCGGATGGGCATTCGTTTCATTCGGTTCTCCGTGCGTCGCCCATCTCGTGTGTCCCATTCCAACGTTCGCGGTCGGACGCCCGCTCTCCTTCTTCATCAGGTTGACAAGATCCGAAACTTTGCCCGCTTTTTTCCATACGGCGAACTGACCCTCCTGGATGAGCGCGACTCCTGCTGAATCGTATCCCCGATATTCCAGCCGCCGCAAACCCTCCAGGATGATGTCCGCACACGGCCGGTTTCCGATGTATCCCACAATTCCGCACATAGCTCTATCCCTCTATCAAAAAAGTCCGATCACGGCCATCATTCGTCCCGACCGGTTTCCGTCCCGCCGGTACGAATGGAATCGTTCCGCATTGCAAATAGTGCACTCAGGGCTTTTGAACACGCGGCCTTGTGCCACGCCTTCGTTCATGAGTTGACGCTTGTTTTCTTCTTTAAGGTCGATGTACGCGACGCCGTTCCGATCTTCCACCGCCGACGGCTCGAAGCGCTCCGAAACTTCCGTGCCCACGGCATAACAGCATGCTCCCGCCCCCGGTCCTACGTACGCAAGAAGATTCGTCGCACGGCAGCCATATGCCGCCTGAAGCGCGAGGATCGTGGCGCGCACGATGCCGGCCGCAGTCCCTCTCCACCCCGCATGAACCGCTGCGACGACTCTCTGCACCGGGTCATATATGAGAATCGGAACGCAGTCGGCAACTGTTACGGCCA
Organism: Bacteroidota bacterium; assembly: GCA_035499415.1. Taxonomy (GTDB): domain Bacteria; phylum Bacteroidota; class Ignavibacteria; order UBA10030; family UBA10030; genus DATJYV01. Next base: position 158 of record DATJYV010000235.1, on the reverse strand, counting down.
GCATGATGCCGGCGCGATTCGTTATCAACGAGTCGCATGACTCGTGCTGCACGGGAGCATTCACGCGGACAACGTCGGCGGAATGACACTGTGCCGCGGTCGCGAGCCGGTCGGGCGTCGACCCGAGGCGGCCTAAGAATCGCGCGCGATTTTCGTCC
>DATJYV010000234.1:0-6056 GCA_035499415.1 Bacteroidota bacterium | reverse complement strand
ATAGAATACTTATGATGAGTGGATGAGTAAGTGGCCAGGGAAAAAAGCGAAAGTCCACATTCGAAATCTGAAAACAAGCGCGAGAGAAACAAATCTCAAGCGTCGGATACCAATTTACCAACAATCTTCAATGAGCGAAATCTCAATGCCGGTGAGGTCGTGGGCGCCTCTCCCTTTTTGTCGTTCGAACTTTGAATTTTCTTGTGATTTCGTGCGTGATGTTTTACAGCTTTTCCATTTTCCTTAGAAACTCTCCCAATGCATGCAAATGGTCCACGTGATCCTGCGCGGAATTTCCTGCAAAGCCAAGGACCAGGAATCGGCCGGAGCCCGCCTCGCTCGTCTGCTGCATTCCGAGAGGGCCCCACATCAGGACTGCTTTTCTACGCATGCCGAGCGTCCGAAGGATCGCGTCGGTCGCTTCCGTTGTGCTGACGAATGTACCTGGAAATATTTCGGAATGGGTGATCAAGAATTGCTTTTTTGAATCGGGTTTAGCCGCTTCCGCCGCGAAATCAAGGAACGCGTGAATGTGAGTTGAATCGATGGTCCCGCCATCCGCGAGAGCTCTGCCTTCAGGAACGTAGCTCGCATGAATTCCGTCGAGGAGCAATATCCCATCGACCCGACGGTAATTTTCCGGAGTCGAAATGATCCTTCGTATGGCTCCGTACCCCGCGCTAAAGCCGCTCAGATAGATCCTTTGAAAAACGCATGGATGGCCGAGTTGTTCCCGGCAGCGTTGTTGAATCGAGTCAACCAGAACGGCAAACAACGATGTGTCGCGAAACGGTCGGTCAAATATGCTCGAACCGGCTCCGAGACTGATTGTTGCTGCAACGATGGGTGCGGGGAATTCTTGGGACGCGTTCTCGACGATGTAAGCGGGGCCGAGAAAATGGATGAGGAGGCAGAAAGAATCTGATGGCTGATATTTTTGGGGAACGAAAACCTCAACAGGTTTCGGCAGGAGCGATGGAATCGTGAAACGCAGTCCCGCCAAGTGCTCATCCTGAATGCGGCGGTGTTCACGCGTGCTCTCGACCATCGGGGATGGGTTTTGAGCGGCGGGATGCAGGGAATCGGGGCGGGTTTGCGATGGGCCAGAACAATGCATGGCCAAAACCGCGATACCGGCGATAATCCGATAGTTCATGAGGAAAATATACGTCAAATCAAGCCCTGCGTCAAAGCGACAGCAACTTTTGCCACCGTTCTGCATCTTTCCGGTATGAGAGGCGACGAGCGGACAAGGACATCAACGACTATAAACCTACCGATTCATGAATCCCGAACCCGATGAAGCGGCGATCCGGCGAATCCTCTCGGGGGAGCGTCAGGCGTTCGGTAAATTGTATACAAGAAATCGGTCTACGGTTTCAGCTGGGACTCCCGCAGTATGAGGAGTACCGGATCTATTTTGAGTCACGCATTGCCCTCTGCGTGTGGGCGTTTAAGATTGCGTTTACACAAAGCTCTCTCGGATGGTTAATGCAGAGGTAAGGAAGGAATGGCTGAGCCGGGTTGGCGTCGATCGAAAAGCGACCGGAAAGTAAAAAACGCGTGTTACCGCCGGTCTGCTTCGCTGAGAGGAAAAAGCTATCTCTGGATTTCAGATTGTCCCATCTTTTCCAATTCTTCGAAGTATCTCCGAATTAATTCCTGATAATCCCGCGAGTACTTCTGCTCCAGCGCCTTCAGCAGGTCCTCCTGCAACCGGTCCTTCGCATTAAGCGCGTTCGCGTCGAGCTCCTTGGGGCTCTTGCCGGCGATCTGGGTTCCGCTTTCGGATTTGCGCTTGTTTTCGTAATCCCGCTCTCTCTGCGATTTCGACGCGTCGAGAAGCCGCGAGAGAATTCGCTCCTGCTTCTGAATCGTTTCGGGGTTGACGTTATCCTGTTCGAGGTTCCGGACAACCTCCTTCATCTCGTCCGAAATTTTTTCCAGGTCGCCCATCACTCTTTTCTGCTCCCCGCTTTCCTGCGCCTCGCTGTTCAGTTGCTCCAGCGACTTTCGCACGGCTTCCTGCTCTTGCGCAAGTCGGGCCGCCTCTGCCGCGCCCTGCATCGACATCGTCTCCATGTTGATCGACCGCTGTTTCCCGGCCATTGCCTGAAGCTGGCCCAGGAGCCCGCCGCCCGCACCCCCTTGTCCCCCCTGCATCATGGATTGAAGCGACCTGTCCACTTCGACTGCGGATTGATTCAGCGCCGCCATCGCCGCCGCCTGCTCCAATGACGCGTTACCCCCGCTGCGCGTGTCAAGATTCCGCATCGCGTTGTTCATCCGTGCCAGTGCCTCGCCGACCGCCTTTCCCATCTCCGGCGTTATCGCGAACGACCGCTGGCCGAGTTCGCTCAGTCGTGTCACGACGTTCCCAAGATCCTGCATCTCCTGCAGCTGTTGTTCCGCGTTTTGCCGCAACTGGGGCGAATTCGGCGGCGCGTTTTGCGACTGCTGCTTCAGCCCTTTTTCACGCTCCGAGAGTTCAAGAAGGTCACGGATACTTTTTCTCAGTTCGTTCATTACATGCTGGCTCTGCCGCTGCATCATTTCCTGCTGGAGCGAATCGACCTCCTTTCCGAAATCCTGAACCTGCTCGAGGGCCTCTTGCTGCATGCGCTGCGCTTCGGACGACTGTCCCTCCCGGATCTGCTTCGAGGCGTTCCGCATCTTCTCTCCCGGCGCCTGATCGCGAAGCTTTTGATTCACCTGACCCAATTTATCCGCCGGCATCTCCGTGAAGAACTCCTCCATGCGCTTCTGGAGCTTCTCGGAACTTTGCTCCATCGACCCTTCCTTGCCCGCGAGGTCTTCCTGGCGTTTGGCAAGCGACTCCTGATTCCCGGGCGATTTGCCCTGCTCGGGCGTTTCACTGGCGAGCTCTTTTTGTTCCTCGGCAAGCTCCTCCGCCCGCTTCTTGACCTCGTCGAGCTTCTGCTCGATTTGAATCCGCTTCAGAAGGTTCAGCGTCCGCTCGATGCTCTGACGGAATCGCTCCTCGGAAAATTGCATCGACTGGAGCGCCCGCTGAAGTTGCTCTTTGCTCACGGTCTGCATCGCCTGCTGCATCTTCTTCAACGCTTCGCCCAGCTCGGTCGAATTCATTTGCTCCATCAGGTTCTGCAGCTCAAGATATTTGTCGAGCGTTTCCTTCGACAGCACGTTCTGGTTCTGCATCTGCTCCGTGAGGCGGTCGACTTTCGACTGCACGTCTTTTAGTTTCTTCTCCACCTCGCCGTACTTTTTCCCCATCTCCTCCACCCGCTTTTGCTGCTGCCAATCGACGTCTTTGTTGTTCTTCAGGTCGCGGTCGATCGATTCGAGCTCCTCCTTCAGCTTCTTCGTCTCTTCGAGCGTCTCCTTCAATTCTCCGACCGATTCCTCGTGCCCCTTGTCGACTTCGGAGAAGACCTCGTCGAGCGACGGCAAGCGGATAAGAAACAAGGCGCTCCGGGCGCTTTTTGGGCCGGACACCACATCGTTATCGAATACCTCCGCAAAATACTCCAGCTCGTCCTCGGGCACCAGTTTGAGCGATTGCAGGTCCCAGGCGAACGGAACTTCAATCTCCGTCCCCGTGGCCCTGGCGATGTCCACGGGAAGGAACGAATATTCCGACGCCGGCTGCTCGTAGCGCGATTTGGAGAGACGATACCCGATCCGCATGCTTGTGAAGCCGAAGTCGTCTTTCGCCTCCATCAAAAGGTTGACCGACTGATTGCTCGCGAGGTCGAGGTTGCGTCCCGGCTCGACGATTGCGACGCTGGGATTGTCGTCCGGAATAATCTTCATCCGGTAATTGACCGGGTCGACGTTCTGAAGGTTCTCCTCATCCGTCACGCTGATGCCGTACTCGTCATCCTTTGTCATCGTCCAGGCGGCGCGAAACGCTTCGCCCTCGACAGCAAGCGCCAGTGATTTGCCTCCGCGGAAATCGACCTTCCCACCGCGCAGCGTCTTGCTCGAACGCCCCTGAATGATCACGCGAGTGCCCGGAAGGGCGGAGATATCTCCGACGAACTCGTCCTGCTCGACCGGCGGCAGATGTGTGTAGGAGGGATATTCCAGCCGGACGCGAAGCGACCGGATCACCGGGCGGTCGAAAACCGACAACCGGAAGTGCGGACTGCCGACATCTTCCAGCCGGATAAAGTAATCGGTCGAACTCCGGACGCTCTGGAGCGAGGCCCGGTATTCCTTCGACGAATCGGCGCGAAGGACGAGGTCGTCGTACGCATCCTGACCCTCGGGGCGGTGGAGCAGGTGGAGTTCCCGGTCGCTCACCGGAGCTCCGTCAATCGCGCGGACACGGACGGAAATTTCCACGGCCGAGCCCTTGGCGACTTCGACATTTCCCGGATGGACGTCGAATGAATATTGCGCGGGCACAACGAACTCTGTACGGAAATGGAGGAGGCGATGGGCGGATGAAGTGATCGATCCGGGGAAGAGGAGCGCAAAGAGAACAGCAAAGCCGAGGATGGCGAAGAATCGCAGGCGTTCCTTCCGCACGGGCGAACGGTCGACCGTGCGGACGAAGTCGAGATCCTGCACGTCCCGCCACAGGTCGGAGAGAGATGCGTGGATGAGGTCGGCGGAAAAGTAGGCGCGGCTGCGTCTGGCTTCTGTGTCGATCTGGAGCGCGTTCAGAATCCGGTCCTGGACGTTTGGAAAGAAGGTGCCCACAGCGGAGGCGATTTTTTCATCGCTTTCGCGGCGAAGGAACCCGGTAAGTTTCAGGATGGGGATGAGGATGAAGAGAACGATGAGCGCGGCGGAGCCGGAGATTGATACCAGGACACCGGCGGTCCTGCCGATCCGGTCGAGATGAGCGACTGCATCAATAAGAACGAGTCCGAACACGCATGCAAGAACGGCCGACGCGCAGAAAAACGCGTGAGAGAGAATTTCAACGCCGAGGATCCTTCGGCGCACGACGTCGAGACGGATCCGAAGTTCCTGCAGGATATCGGAGGACGGGGTCATCGCCGGGACTTATTGGGTCAACGCCCAGACCACAATGTTTGTTCCGAACTGAAGCGCTTCCTGCCGTTTCGATTCGGGGTCGCCGTGAACGTCGGGGTCCGCCCAGCCGTCGCTCGGGTTCGACTCATACGTGTAGAACACCACCAGACGGCCGTTCTCGAATATGCCGAACCCCTGCGGCGGCTTCCCGTTGTGCTCGTGCGTCTTGGGGACGCCCCGGGGGAAATCAAAATGGCAGTGGTAGAGGCCGTAGCTGAACGGAAGCTCGACGAGCTCCCGGTCCGGAAAAACTTTTTTTATCTCCCGTCGGAACGGCAAATCCATCCCGTAATCATCGTCCGCGTATAAGAAGCCCCCGTTCAGCAGATAGTCGCGCAATCGGTGCACTTCATAATCTGAGAAGTGAATATTCCCGTGGCCGGTCATGAACAGGAGGGGATACGTGAAAAGTTTGTCACTCGACAGGTCGACAAATTCGTACTTCGGGTCGACGTCGATCGTCGTGTGCTCGCCGATAAACGTCAGGAGGTTAATCTCGGACGACGGGTCGTTGTACCAATCGCCCCCGCCGTTGTACTTGAGACGGGCGATGCGGAACTGGCTTTCGATGCGGGCCTGGGAAAACGCCGGGCCGAGAGAAGATGCAAGAGCCAGCAATACCACGATGAAGCGCTTCATGGGATGAAATGTAGAAAACGAGGGGACGAGATACAACGGCGACGCGTTGGAACGAACGGCCGGCTTTGGAGGCCGGCCGCGTGAGCGTCCTGGTGCGAGGGAACTGCGGATTCTTTGCTAAGCAAGAACTCCGATTTATTCCATCGGCAAGAACTCCGATTTCTATCGTCTGACGTCCCACGAAGAAATCGGAGTTCTACCTGGGTTCTGCCGTACGTGCTCAGTCCATGATCTTGCGCAGAAACGCAGGTTTCTCGGGCTCCTGCTTCTCCGTTTTCTCCTTTTCGTGCGACGCTTGCGTCACCGTGTTGATCGGGATATCGATGCCGCGCCGGCGGAACGTCGGCTCGTCGTACTTCTGAAGGTCTGCGGGCCCGGACGGAATCCGC
>DATJYV010000233.1:0-5585 GCA_035499415.1 Bacteroidota bacterium | reverse complement strand
CGTCGGTCGTTCGTATCGTAAAGCAAAAAGAATGGTTGAAACGGAGGTCAGGATAAACATCACGAGCGCGTTTATTGCATACCGAACCCGAAGTTCGGATTGAACATCCTTCGAAAGGACGGCTGCGACGCTTTGAAGAGATGTTGCCATGTGTTTCAGCATAATGAATTGTCGACGGAAAATCAAGGATTCACCTTTCCCCGAGCGCTATCGAGTTATCACACCACGCGGCCTCGCGTGCATCATTCGATGCCACGATCAGGATGCCTGTACGCTTCTGTTGAAGAACCACCTTGCGCACGAATCTGATCGCTTCACCGTCCAGGTTGGCCGTGGGCTCGTCGAGCAGCAACACGCCGGGGTTGTGTAACAGCGCGAACGCATACTTCGCCCGTTGTTTCATTCCAGAGGAAAACGTCCTCACCGGGTCGTTTTGCTCTCTCCGCAAACCGACGGAGTCGAGGGCCGCTTTGCATTCGTCGGCCGTGGCCTTCGTGCCGCGAATTCGCGAAAGGAGAATCAGATTTTCGAGGGCCGTGAACTCCTCATACAGGTTGAGGTATGGAGACACAAATCCGATCAAGCGGCGGCGGCGTTCGTGTCCAACCGGGCTGCCGTCCACATTCCATTCTACCCTCCCCGCTGTCGGCAAAAGCGTCCCGGCAATAATTCGAATCAGCGTGCTTTTCCCCGCCCCGTTTCGCCCCGTGATCGACAACGACCCCGGAGACGAGAGCGTGAAATGCATTCTCTCAAAAACGACCCGACGGTTGAATTCTTTCGTGATCCCTGATCCGCGAAGCGTGATGGCATCCATGAGAGCCGGGGTCAATGAGGGGCTGGAGATGGAAAGAACAGCCGGCCGTTGAAAATTTTCAGGGCGCCTTCGTGCGCCACGGAGACGATGAGGTCTCTGACACCGTCTCGATTAACATCTGCAATCGCAAAATGGTTCTCTCCGGAATCGTGCAGGAGTACCCGCTCCGGCTCAAACCGGCCATCCCCGGAGTTCCGAATCCAAGAGAGGCACCCGGTCATCGAGCTGTTAAGAACAACGTCGGGACGGCCGTCGCCGTCTGCGTCGACGATTTCCAACTGGGTTCGATCGCCCAGGAGGACGCCGGTCGAGAGAATGAAAGGATCTCCAAAGCTGCCGTCCCCCCGGCCGCGGAGGGCCACCAGCTCGTTCGAGGGTTGGCCGAATGAAATCAGGAGGTCAAGCGTATCCCCCCTCCCCATCGACCCCGCCCACATCGAGGCATGCTGGGTCTCGGGAAGCGCGAGGTCGAGCGATGCCACGCGACGCTTCATCGTAAAGTCGCTGTCGCCGAATGCGACTCCAATCTCGACGGCCGAGCTGTCGTTTGCCTTGTATGCGTAAATGATGTCGAGGAGACTGTCGTGGTTCACATCGTCCACGACGGACCCCAGCAGCTTCGCCGGCGAGCTGAGGCGGAAATTCTTTTCGAGAAATGTTGTCGGTCCCAGCCGTTGGTAAAAGCTCAATGAACGGTCGCCGTTTGAGGGGGAATTCATCGTTCCAAACTCGATGGTTTCTCGGTTCATCCCACCACCAAACAGTACTTCAGGCAACCCGTCGGTGGGAATCATTGCGTTCGAATAGGAGTTATCACGAAAGGAATAGTTGAACGTCGAGACGGAGTCCTCGGTTGGATACGTGATCACAAATCCGACCGTGGAATCCGTCGTCTCATGCAGATTGACGGTTGAGGGCCCATTCGACAATGGATAGACCGTGCGTTCGATACTTCCGGTCGCGGTATCGCCCAGGAGAAGGAAGATCGAATTCCCTCCCTGACAAACGCTCGCGATGTCAATCATCCCGTTTCGGTTGAAGTCCGCCGCCACGACGCCGGCGGGATTCAGCGGCGTCGCAATCGTCACGGAGTCATCCGTAAGAATCTGCGCCCCTGCACTTCGGTAAACAAGAAGCCTCGGGCTCGCCTCATCCAGCACGATCGCTTCGTTTGCGCCGTCTCCGGAGAGATTCGCAAGGACGACAGCCCGGGGAGCGTCGCCCGCATAGAGGGGCAGTTTTTCGCCCAACCGCCCTTCGTCGGTGATATTGACGAGCGAGAGGCGGGTTCCCTCCAAAACGGCGAGAATTTCACCCGCGGACTTCGAAACACCGAGCGCGACGCTTGACGGTTCCGCCTCCATCGAAAACACGCCAGTCCTCTGAATCTCGCCCAACTCGTTCGAACGCCACAGTTGGATTTCCCGGGGCTCCGTGCATGTCGCGGCAAATCGGAATGACCCGGGGCTTGTCGCCTGGAGGGTTGTTATCGATGCGAGGAGCCCTCGTCCCGGGAATATACTCTGCTCGAGAAACCTCCCGCGTCCCACGCCGTACCACGTTTCGAAATGGTACCCGACCCAATCGTACAAAAAGAGGTCTGCGATGCCGTCGTCGTTGAGATCCGTGAGAACGAACGGGCCCGCCGGTACTCCGCGCGCGACGACCGGACCCTTGCGGAGCGATCCCTTTCCGTCGCCGAGATAGAGATGTATGCCCGGATTCTTCTTGTCACTCACGAGAAGGTCGGGAACCCCGTCGTTGTTGCAATCTCCGACGAGGAGGTCCCTGGGCTCAAATGGAAGCTGGAGAGAATCGTTGTAGTTGAGCGTGTCCCTGTCGAGAGAGAGGGACACGTAAACGGTGCGGCGGCCGGGCCGCAGTACAATGAAGTCGGCGGCACCGTCGTTATTCAAATCAGCTGAATAAATCTCCCCGTACGTCGTGGGAAAATGCAGGATCCGTACTGACATCGAATCACGCACGGAATCAAACTGCGCTATTCCGGCCACGTCGGTTCCGGGCAACGAAAGGAGCAGTCGTACGGGCCGCGACCCGCCATCTCCCATGATCGCCATTTTTTCAAAGGGGAGGGGAAGCGGGTGGGATTCACGAACAAGGAAACTGCTCTCAAAGCTCTGAGCTTCGGCATACGAATGACCGATGCAGAAAAGGGTCGTGTTCAACAGAGAATGGAGGGCGAGAGCAATGCGGAAGGACTTTGGGAATCGCACAGGGGTCGGGTTGAGTCTCCCAGGCGCATTATCGGGGTTTTTTGCGGACCAGACGCACGGCCCGCCTGCGCGCGGCATCGCGGTATCGTCTCTTTTCTTCGCCCGTGACGGGCTTCACCCCGTTCGTCATACTCGGGTTTCCTGCATCGTCCAACGCAACAAACGTCAGGTATGCGGAATTCGTATGTCGGCGTTCACCGGTCAACAGGTTTTCCTTCAACACCTTGACACCGACCTCGAGAGAAGTTCGAAAGACCCTGTTGACGGACGCTTTGAGTGTCACCACCTCTCCCTGCATAACGGGATACAGGAAGTTGAGACCGTCGACGGAAGCAGTGACACAAACCCGGTTCGTATGCCTCGAAGCCGCGATCGCTGCCGCGATGTCGATCCACTGCATCAATCGTCCCCCGAGAAGATTTCCGAGCCGGTTGGTGTCGTTCGGCAAAACCATCTCGGTCATCTCGACCTGTGATTGCGAGACCGCCTTCAGCTTCCTCCCGGCGGTGCTCATGGCATGCGTTGCGGAATCGTTTGTGATGCGTTCTGACGACTCTGCGTTCCGCCGGGGTTCTCCTTCTGCATCTCCAGGATCTTGTCGAGGATATTCGCTTTCAGCCGCTGAGCATCCCCTGCCCGCTCGCTGTTCGGGTATCGACGCAGGTAATCCTCGATCTCGGTTTGAGCGTCCCGATATTTCTTCCGAAGGTACAGGGCCTGGGCGCGCATGAAATGTGCCTGCTCCGCTACCGGAGTGTCGTGATACTTGTCGATAACGTATTCAAAACAGCTGATGGCCGCCTTGTAATACTCCTGATGCATGTATGTCATGCCGTTCAGGTACTCCTTGGTTGCAAGTTTCTCGTTCAGTTCTGCGATTTTCAGTTCAGCTGTCGGCACGAGCGAGTCGGTGGGACTATACTCAATGAATGCCTGGAACTCATCGATTGCCTTCCGGGTATAGTCCTGGTCAAGATACGGGTTGGGGGACAGATTGTAATAACACATCGCACGCCGGTACCGCGCCCGAATGATAAGGGAACTGGAGGGCATGGTCCGGATGAGAAGGTCGTATTCATACGCTGCAAGGACGAACTCCTCCCGCAGATAATGACATTCCCCCATATAAAATTGCGCCTGGTCAGCAAACTTCGTCCCCTGGAATTGAAGGGTGACGATCTTGAAATCTTCGAGTGCCTCAACGTAGTCGCCGTTGTCGAATTTTGCCATGCCGAGTTTGAAGCGCTCCTCGGCTTTGAGCGGCAGCACAGATTCTTCGCTGTCGCCGCACCCGGTGAGCGCCAGAAGGATCAAGCACAAGCCGCAGAGATGGATTTGCCTGGAGCGTCTCATTTAATCACGTTGGACGACGTACATCTGGTTTTCCTGCACGATGGTGGCCGTGGATGATTTCCGCGTCCGCTCGATCAGTTTTGCGACATCGGCCCGCGAGTCAAGGAGATGCGGCTGGCTCGAAGCGCGGATGGGCAGAAGATGCACGGACTCAATGGTCGTCCCGACGCTGTTCTTTCGGATCGAGAGATCGACGCCGTACGAAACCTGAGCCCAGTAGTTCTGCGGCTGGATGAAGACAAAATTCCCCAGGGAATAAAAGATGAGCTTCTTCTTGTACCGCTCGATCCCTTGAGGAACGTGCGGATGGTGGCCGATGACCAGATCCGCACCGGCGTCGATCAGCGAATGCATCGCGTCCTGCGTCTCCTCATCCGGCGCGTCGCCGAATTCCTTGCCCCCATGGAAACTGGCGATCACAATGTCGGATTCCGCCCGCAAGCGGGAAATTTCCGCCGTCGCGCCCTCCCGGTCATAAACGGAGATGTATCCGTCCCACGGCCCGTGAATATTCACGAATTGTGTGAATGCGGCAAATCCCACCCGGATGGCGTGTGCAGTGATTACAAGGGTGTGAGAATTCCCCGCGGGCTGGTCGCACGTGCCCGTCGTGCCTATCCCTTGCGCGTGGAGATACGTGAGGGTCTCAATAACTCCTTTGAGGCCGAAGTCGAACGCATGATTGTTCGCCGTTGACACGACCGTGATGTGTGCGCGTTCCAACGTGCACGCGGCCGCCGGCGGAGCACAGAAGACGACGTTCGAAATCCTCGATTCGGTGATTCCGTGCTGTTCGCTGATGGGGCTCTCGAGGTTAACGAAGACGATGTCCGCTTCGCGCAGAAGCGTCGCCATGTGCGTGAACGGATAGGATGTATCTCCCCGGAGGATCTGTTTTCCCATCCATCGTCCCAGATTGACGTCGCCGAACGCAATCAATCTCGCCGTCGAGCTGTCCGCCCCGCCTCCCGGCGCCGGCAGCGGATTGCCAATTCCCGCGAACACGAACAACGCTGTCAAAAGAAAGCTCATCCTCAGCTTCTGACCGTAAAGAACAGATAGACGATGACCATCGCCCCGGCGATGATTACCACCGGCAGCAGTGTTCGGTCGAGAAATGACGGCGCATCCTCCTCCGCCATCGACCGGCCGACTTCATTCTCGCTCTCCCGTACCGTCGT
>DATJYV010000232.1:0-4329 GCA_035499415.1 Bacteroidota bacterium | reverse complement strand
CGTGACCGAGCGGTCAAGCTGGGGGAGCCGGCACAAGCGCATAGATATTCGTTCGGAGTTTAAGGCCGATTCGTTCGACAGAAAAGACGACGAGATCGAAGCGACGTACACCCTGAACGGCGGCGGCCATTCAGTGGACGTTGAAACGTCGAACGGCATCATTAACATCCGGAAACTGAAGTAAGACTCCGCGTTTCGCCTCCGACAGACGGGACGAAAGTCCCGTTTTTTTTTGCATCTCCCTCCCCTTCTTCGTACTTTTCCGGTCGAAATCTCTCAATTGTGCCCGCCGAAATGCCAACCCAAGCCCGAATGGAAAATCTGAAGGTTGCATTGGTCCACGACTGGCTGACGGGAATGAGGGGGGGAGAAAAGGTGCTCGAAGTTTTGTGTGAGTTGTTCCCATCCGCTTCATTGTACACGCTCGTTTACAATCCAGGATCGGTTTCATCAACCATCGAGGGGATGAAGATTCATACTTCCTATCTCGACCGAATGCCGTTCAAAGAATCGAGGTATCGCAGTTTCTTACCTCTCATGCCCAGTGCCGTGGAATCATTCGACCTCAGCGGATTTGACCTCGTGATCTCAACGAGCCACGCGGTGGCTAAAGGGGCCATCCCTCCTCCGCAAGCGCTCCACGTTTGCTACTGCCACACACCGATGAGATACATCTGGGACCAATATGGAGCGTATTTTGGCCCAGGGAGGGCAAATCTTGGCACCCGGATGGCAATGTTGATGTTCAGACCCTATCTGCGGTCATGGGATGTCCGTACGAGTGCGCGTGTCCATCATTTTGTCGCCAATTCTGAAAATGTGGCGCAGCGCATCCGGCGACTTTACGGCCGCGATTCGGAAGTTATCCATGCACCTGTAGACGTATCCCGGTTTATGGCCACGGGGGCGAAGGGGGATCATTATCTTGTTGTGAGCGCACTCGTCCCGTATAAGCGAGTGGACATTGCTGTGGATGCTTTCCGGGTCGGGACCAAAAAGCTTCTTGTCGTGGGGAATGGACCTGAAAGAGATCATCTGGCGAATCGAGCGTCGGCCAATGTCGAATTTCTCGGCTGGATGCCTGATGAGGCGCTGGCACGGCTGTACGCACAGTGTCGGGCGGTGATTTTCCCTGGGCTCGAAGATTTCGGCATCGTGCCGCTCGAGGCCATGGCGAGCGGCAAGGGGGTCATAGCCTTCGGTGAAGGCGGTGTGATGGAGACGGTCGTCGGCAGCGGTCGAAATCGAACCGGCGTCTTCTTCCGTCGTCAAACGGTCGCGGATCTCCGTAACGCGATCGACGAGTTTGAACGGATTCATCTCGACCCGGTCCGAATCCGCAAACACGCTGAGAAGTTCGACCGAGGTATTTTTCGGAAGAAGATCCAAGGCTTGCTGGAACGAAAGATTGACGAGCACCTCGGCCTCCGCGTGGAGAAGCGTTAGATTGAGCCCCCAATGATGCTCTTTCCCTCCATTGCCATCGTTCTCTTGTTGCACCTCGGCAATTATCCCCCTTCGCCGAATTCTCCATTTCATCCCGATTCAGCTACCGTGATATACGACCTCGTCATCCACAACGGGCATGTCATGAATCCGGAAAATAACTTTTCGGGGGATGTGGACATCGGAATTGACGGGGGAACCATCGAGGCGGTGGCCGACCGCCGGCTCGAAGGGAAAACGACGATTGACGCCGAAGGGCTCATCGTTGCGCCGGGGTTTATCGACATTCTCTCGTATAACCCCAATGAGCTCGGAGCGTGGAACAAGGTCGAGGATGGGGTGACCACGAATCTGGCGATGCACGGCGGGACATCGGACCCGGACCGGTGGTACGCGGAGTATGGGCGGCAAAAACCGCCGGTCAATTATGGAGCATCTTTTTTCTACACCGAAGCCAGAAATCGTTTCAATCTCTCCCGGTACAAAAGCGCGAGCGCGGACCAGATCGAGAAGCTCCTCGGCATCGCAGACCGGGCGCTGAGTGCGGGGGCCCTCGGCGTGTCATTCTCTCCCGAATATATCCCCGGGATTTCCGCGGCGGAAATCGTCCCTCAAATGCTCCTGGCGAAAAAATACGGCGCCCCCGTTTTTTTTCACGTGCGCTACTCCACCATGGTTCCGCCGGGGACGAACATCGACGCTCTCAACGAGGTGATCGGGTATGCGCGTCAGACAGGTGCGGCGGTGCACATCGACCACATCAACAGCACGGGGGGAACGTTTTCGATGAAGCAGTCGCTCAAGCTTCTTGCCGAGGCCCGGAAGGCAGGAGTGGACGTCACTGCATCAATCTACCCCTACAACTTTTGGGGGACGTACCTGAACTCGGCCCGGTTTGACCCTGGATGGCAGGAACGATTCCACATCGGATACGGCGACCTGCAGATCGCGGGTACGGCCGAGCGGTTGACGAAGGATTCCTTTGAGCGGTACCGGAAAGAGGGGAAGATCGCCGTCGCGTATGCAATACCGGAGCAGGATGTCATCGACGCGATCGAATCGCCGTTCGTGATGATCGGGAGCGATGCGATTCTCGGTCCATCACACAATAACCATCCGCGGGCTTCGGGCACATTTGCCCGCACCATTGCGCTCTACGCGCGCGAAAAAAAAGTGATCACCCTCATGGAGGCGCTGGCCAAGATGACAATTCAGCCGGCCCGTCTTCTGGAACCCATAGCCCCGATGATGAAGAAAAAGGGAAGAATTTCGGAAGGGGCAGATGCGGATATCGTGATCTTTGATTATAATCGGATGCAAGACCGCGCAACGGTGGAACATCCCGAATACGCGTCGACGGGCATTTCATACGTCATCGTCGGCGGGAGGATCGTCAAGGATCTTGACGGTCTCCATAAACAGGTACGGATGGGAAAGCCCATCCGCGGGGTGGTGAAACGAGCGGCGCAAATGGCAAACTAAGACGTCAGGACTCCAATGAATCGTCTCCTTCTTTTGCTCGTCCCAGCTCTTGCGCTGGCACAAATCCCGGGTCCGCAGGAAAATCGGACTCTGCTCCCGAATGGTTGGTGGCTTTCTCCCGTCGGCGATCACATCGGTCTGGGGGATTTGCCCATGAATTGCGACGTTTCTGACAACCAGCAATACCTTGCGGTGACTCACAGCGGGTATTCAAAACCCGAGCTCATCCTCGTCGACCTGCTGGAACACAAAGTCGTGCAGTGGATCCAGCTCAAGGACAGCTGGCTGGGAATCAAATTTGCGGGAAGGACGCTGTATGTTTCCGGGGGAAATCAGAACTGTGTCTACGTGTTCACGCTCATCGGGGGGAAGCTCCAGCTGGGGGATACGATCACGTTCGCACCAACGACGCATGGGCTCGGGGCCGCGGGGCTGGATGTCCAAAAAAATCTCCTGGCGATCGTATTCCGGAACGACAGTACGCTGAGAGTCTACGACCTGAAGACGAAGACAGCGAGCGTCAAGAAGCTGGACGGAATGCCGTACACGTGCAAGTTCCTGCCCGACGGATCGATGCTGGTTTCCCTCTGGAGCTCCGCGAAGGTTGAGCTGCTGCGCAAAGGGGTCACGGAGGCGGAGTTTGGAACGGGAGAGCATCCGACCGAGATTGCGGTTGCGCGTGGAGGGCGGTACGCGTACGTCGCCAACGCCAACGACAACAGCGTCACGGCGATGGACCTCAAGGCGAAGAAGAGTGTCGCAAGTGTTGCCACCTCGATCTATCCGGATTCTCCTGAAGGGTCGACGACGAATTCGGTGACGATCACGCCCGACGGAACGAGGTTGCTCGCGGCGAACGCGGACAACAATTCGCTCACTGTCATCGACATCGTCCACCCGGCCAAGCCCGTCCCGGTCGGATTTATCCCGGTCGGATGGTATCCGACGAAGGTCATGGTTCTCCGGGACAATACGGTTCTGGTGCTTGACGGGAAAGGCCAGCAGTCACTTCCCAACCCGAAGAAACAGTATATCGCCGGCCTCTTGAAAGGCACTCTCTCGTATTTCAAAATGCCCCGAGAGGAACAGTTGGTGGAGATGACGAAGCAGGTCTATCGGAACACGCCGTACCAGCCGGCGCAAAAGACCGAAGCGGCCGGCGCCGACGTGAACCCGATCCCGCGTAAGGTCGGAGCCCCTTCGCCGATCAAATATGTCTTCTATATCATCAAAGAGAATCGGACGTACGACCAGGTGTTCGGAGACATGCCGGAAGGGAACGGAGATTCGGCGATCTGCATCTTCGGAGAAAATATCACGCCGAACCACCACGCGCTCGTCAGGGATTTCACGCTGTTCGACAATTTCTACGTCGACGCCGAAGTGAGCGCCGACGGACAC
>DATJYV010000231.1:0-10725 GCA_035499415.1 Bacteroidota bacterium | reverse complement strand
CATTGGGTGGAGAACATCGAATCCCTTCATGCGCTTGAACCGGCTGAGAATGTCCGTGGCCGTGTAACCCTCGGGGTGCCCCACATGAAGTCCCGCACCCGACGGGTAGGGAAACATGTCGAGGATGTAAATGCGCGGTTTGGTGCCTTTGTCGTCGACCCGAAACGTCTGGTGACGATCCCAGTAATCCTGCCACTTCTTTTCGAGCGACGGGAAGGACAATTTCATCGATGAAATGCCGGAAGTTGTACTTTGGAGAATGAAAGTTAGGGAATTACAGCGCTTTTATCAACGGAAAGGTCGGGAGATTATCCCGTTGACAATCCGCTGGAAAAATGAAAATGAGGTTGGAAGCTATCGCACAAAACCCAGATCGCGTCACCCTGAACTTTGGGCCGAAGGCCCATCAGCCTCTGGATGAGTTTCAGGGTCTGATTTGCTCGGGAAATGAGATGCTGAAACAGGTTCAGCATGACGGTAGCTATTTTTGGGACAGCTTTTAGTTTGAAGGTGGAGCGGCGTCAAACTGAACGCATGACAAGCATGGTGATATCGTCCGATTGCGGCGTTCCCCGTGTGTGTTCCTCGATCGCGCGCAGTACATGCTGGATCACCTCGTGTGCCGTCGATTCTCGATTCTGCTTCAGAACCTCCAGGAGGCGCTCTTCCGTGAAATCCACTCCCTCGGCGTTCATCGCTTCGCTCACGCCGTCGGTATACAACACGAGGAGATCCCCCTTCCGGCAGACGGTCGCCGCCTCGGCATACGGAGTTCCGGTCTTCACTACGCCGAGGATGATCCCACCCGCCTCGAGCCGCTCGACGTCTCCATTCGCCCGGAGCAGCAGCGGAGGGTTGTGCCCCGCATTGACGTAACGCAGTTCCTTCTTCTGGGCCTCGAGTACACCCCAGAAGAACGTGATGAATTTGCTTCCCCCCCGCGTGTTCACACACGTGAGGTCGTTCATACGTGCCGTCGTCACCGGCAGCGGCTCGCTTAAAGGAGCCAGCGCACGGAGCGCCGCCTGCACGTTTGCCATCAGGAGCGCGGCGGGCATTCCCTTGCCCGACACGTCGCCGATGGCGATGACATACTCGTTTGCTTTGCGTTGGAGGACATCATAATAATCCCCTCCCACCTGCTTCGACGAGATATTCACCGCCGCCACATCGAACCCCGGTATTTCCGGAATGCGCTCCGGAAGAAGTCCCTGCTGAATTTCGCGGGCGATCGTCAGTTCATCTTCCATCCGCTGCTTCTCGATCGCTTCCTGAAACAGCCGCGCATTCTCGAGCGAGATGATGACGAGGTTTCCGAGAGAGTACAAATACTCCAGATCTTCCCGCGTGTATTCCCCGCCCCGCAGACGCTCGCCGAGAACAACAAAGCCGCGGATCTGATTTTGGATGTGAAGCGGGACGACGACGGAAATGCCGCGGGACGAGAGGGCCGCGGCCGGCGCCCGGTGCGCTTTCGACCGAAGGAGGTCTTCAATGCGCTCCGCTTTCTTCAGGTCGGAAAGTTGAACAAGCTCCTGCTCGATGGGAGGGCCTTCATGCAAGCGGGAGGCCGCCACAGATATCCCCGCCTCTGTCCGAAGACAAATGGCGTACTGTTGAACACCGATCTGTCCCATCAATGCGAACGTGACCAACCGAATGACGTGGTCCTGGTCGAGCCCGACGTTCAGCTCCTTTCCGAGGTCGAAGAGCGTGTTGAGTTCCTGATATTTCCTGTCGAGATTTCGGTTTGCGTCGCGCACCTGGTCGATGATCAGGGCTTTTTCGATGGCCGCCCCGGACAAGTTCACGAGAGACTGGATGAGCTTTGTGTCGGTGCGGGAATATTTTCCCTGAAACCGTGGGCCGAGTGAAAGGTAGCCGACAACCGTGGAGTGTGAGAAAATGGGGACGAGGAGTGACTGGCCGTACGACTGGAGGGCTGCAACCCACGCCGGAGCCGCACGCCCTTGTTTCTCGAGGTGCGTGATCGCCCGCAGGGGCTTCTCAATCCGCAACTGGGTACCGACGATCGACACGTCGATCCCTTTTCCCGCGATGATGTTGAACAGATGGCTCTCGGCTCTCAGGAGAACAAGTCCTCGCGAGACGAGCATTTTCCCCATGAGCGTCCGAAGGACCGTGCTGAGGATGAAATGAAGGTCGAGCGAAGAATTGACGACGTTGCTGAACTCGAACAGGGGGAGCAGGTCGGCCGATTGTGCCCGGGATGGGGGTTTTCGTGCCGAGTGCGATGAGCGCGGCAAATTTTTCAGACCCTATTTCCTCGTGTTGGACGGGGCGCGGAAGAGATTCTTCACCATCCGGACCTCATTGCGGCTCCCCGGTTTGATGTTGTATTCGACGGCGTCCATAAGCCGTCTCATCAGGTAAACGCCGAGCCCCCCCTTGCGATAGTGGGTAAGATGATCCTGGAGGTTGGGCGTCCGGAGGTGTGCGGGGTCGAATGGCCTGCCTTCGTCGGTTATCCTGACCTCGAATACATCATGCTCGCGATTGACAGTGATCTGGATTTCCTTGTCGCGCGCATACTGGTAGGCGTGCTTGATGATGTTCGTACACGCCTCGTCGACGGCGAGGGCGATATTCGCCACCTCCTCGTCGTCGAATCCGAATTCCCGGGCGGCCTCCGAGACAAACTCGCGGACCTCCAGGAGTTGTTCCGTCCGGCTCGGAAACGTTCGCGATATTTTCTTCGACGGGTTGCTCATTCGCATCTGCGGCGAAATGCTGGCCGCCAAGGGTTGTGTTGAAACCCTAACCCTTTTTCCCCTCCTTGAAACGGATGACGGCTTCTTTCTCGTCCTTGAAGATCTCGTAGAGAATGGGGAAACCGAGAAGGTCGAAGACGTTATAAACCTTCGCGGACATGTTTGTCAGCTTGATGTCTCCCCTGTTCTTCCGGACGTCCTCGATGTACGCCATGAACACGCCGAGCCCCGCGCTGCTGATGTAGGACAGGTCCCGGCAGTTCACGACAATGTTGTACTTCTTTTCGTTCAGCAATTTCTGAAACGCGCTCTCAAGTTCCGTCGCGGTGTGCGCGTCCAGATAGCCCTTCAGCTCGATCACGCTCACGCCCTCCCCGTCGCGCTGGTGAACCTTGAAGTCACTCATGGTGGAGTTCTCCTTCCTGCCGATGCAGTGTTGACGATTTGTTCAATCTCATCGTTTATCCCTTCCACACCATTTAATGACGACCAGGGTCATATCGTCATTATACGAGTCATGGCCGGTAAAAGTTCGTATGGCCTCGAGGATCCGGTCCCGGATCTCTCTTCCGGTAAGGGTTTGCGCTTCTTTCGACGCCGATACGAGACGCTCGGTGCCGAACTCGTCCCCGGCTTCATTTCGTGCTTCCGTGACCCCATCGGTATACAAAACGCAGACATCCCCCGCGTGCAGTCTGAGAATTCGTTCTTCGGTTGACTGCTCGAAGATCTCGCCCGACGTGAGGCCGAGTCCCAATCCTGTCGGGCGCACGAGCTCCGCACCGGACGCGGTAAGATAGAGCAACGGGCAATGACCCGCCCGAGCCAGAACGATTTCTTCCGCCTGTGCATCGAGTATCGCATACATGAAACTAATGAAGGCATTTTTTTCCAGACTATCTACGAGGGCCTTGTTCGCGCGCACCAGCAGCTCACGCGGCGATGAACAGACCTTGCTGAGCGACAACAGGATCCCCTTGACCTCCGCCATATAGAATGCCGCGGAAACTCCCTTCCCCGAAACATCGCCAACGGCAATTCCGTACCGATCGTTCGACAACGGCACAAAATCGTAGTAGTCCCCCCCCACCTCCAACGAGGAGACAGAGATGGCGCTGATGTCGACGCCGTCGATCTGCGGCATTCCCTGGGGGAGCAACCGGCGCTGCATCCGCTGGGCAAGCTCGATCTCCCGTTGCAGCCGCTCGCGTTCGATCGATTTCGCAATGAGCCGCGAGTTTTCAATCGCAATGGCGGCCTGGTCTGCGAACGTCGTCATGACGTCGATGTCGTCCTGGTCGAATCCATTCTCCTCCTCCTTCGTCGCATGCAGAATCCCGACGAGCTCTCCCCGCGCCATGAGGGGAATACTCAGCAGTGATCGGTCGAGAGGCACGAGACCCGAAAGCGACTTTGTGCGCCGGTCACTGCGAACATCATCGACGAGGACGACTTTCCGCGATTCGAGGACGAGCTTTCGGAACGACGCATCTTCTTCCCCCGAAAACGCTTCGATCTGGTCGCGGCTGATTCCGTGGCAGGACACGACATCGGACCGACCCGCGTCAGCCCCTTCCCGAAGAAGCTCAAGCCATGCGCTCTTCGCACCGCAGACCTCCGTCGTCATTTCGGTCACCGTCTCGACCAGCTCGTTAAAATCAAGGACCTGTGTCACGAGGCGCCCGAGGTTGTGAAGAGAGTTCAACTCCGACTGTTTCCGTTCGAAGACTTCTGCCGTTGGAAGGTGAAAGAGCGTGCTGACGAATGCCATGCCGAAATAAATCGTCGCGACGACCGAGTTCGTCTCGACAAAACGCAGGAGCGGTCTGCTGAACGCTTCGAGGGCGCGGGTTCCCCCGGAGTTCTGGGCCAAAATCACGTCCATGAGCAGAAGGACGATGAACAGGAGAGCGCTGTAGATAATCGAGAAGATTTTCTCCCGCCGGGACAGGTAGACGATCCAATTCTGCTTGAATGCATTGATGACGCCCGCGAGGATCGTGAACGAGAACAACAGTGTTGCCGGCACGCCGCCGAGGGGCGAGAGAAGCGGGAGATAGACCGCAGCCGTGGCAATCTGGAGAACGACGAAGATGACGAAAATCCTGCGCGTCCCCTTTCGTCGCTTGAACAGGACGAGGTCTTTCATTGTCAGAAGCGCCGAGATGGCAAAATACCCGAGGACCGTCCCTCCGAGCGTTGCAGCGAGAATGACGAGAGCAGTAACCCCGAACCGCACCTGGCCTTCCGCGGGGACGCTCGAACGAATGAAGGTCAGAGCCCCTGCCGCGCCGAGGGCCAGCACGCTCACCATCAGGAGCCGCCCGATCTCCTTGGTCGAGATGCCTTTCTTCCCCTTGCGCCGGTCTTCCATGTTGAGATACATGGAAACAAACACGAGTGCAACCAGCCCATCACGCGCATACGAGAGCCAGGAGATATCGAGGTCGACGGCCGACCGAACCACGTCAAAGATAAAGACGAGCGGAAGGACCACCACGGGAAATGCCACGAGGAGGACACGGCGCACGCGCGACATATTAAACCTTCATCTCCATCCAGGATCCCGACCGAAAGCGGATCCATGCCATCGTGGAATATGCGAGGATATAGATCGGCAGGGCCATCCACGCTCCGAAAATCCCGAACCTGGTCCCGAGGAAATAGGCAAGCGGAAGAAACACGATCCAATGCGTGATTACTTCGAGGAACATGACAAAAACCGTCGCACCGGCCGCCTGTAAACCGTTGGCGAGGATGATGCCCGAACCGTAAGCGATCTGTGCGATGCCCGCAAGCATCAACAGAGGACGTGCAACCGTCACCACTTCCCTATTCGTCGTGATAACCGAAAGAATTGCGCCGGGGAATGCCGTGAACAGCGCTCCGAGACAAAGAGTAAAGATCGTCGCGATCTTGGCCGTTTCAACTCCGTACCGGTAGGCCTCCTTGGGAGCATTATCCCCGAGGGCGTTTCCGACCAACGTCTGCGTGGCGATGCCGAAACCGAAACAGGGCATGAACGACAGGAAGAGCGCAGTGATGACGACCTGCGTCGCCGCCTGCTGGAGGGTCCCGAATATTCCTGCGATCGCGACGAACACAAGAAACCCGAACAGGATCAAGATGTTCTGGAACGATACGGGAAGTGCAATTCGGATGACCGGCAGTATGTGTTTGATGCCGACGACGATCATATCGTAGTACTTATACTTCTTTCGATAAACGGGGAGAAAGGTTACGAGGATGAAGAAGATAAGCCCCAGGAACATGCCAATCGAGGCAGCCAGCCCTGCCCCGGCGAGCCCCATGCGCGGGAAGCCCCACACGCCGAAAATCAGGAGGTAATTGAAAACGATGTTAAAAAAGTAGGAGACAATCGCTGAAAACATGAACACTTTGGTGTGGCCGATGCCAAAAAAAAATCCGCGGTACGAGACGGCGAGAAGGAAGAACGGAAGGCCGAGCGAGCGAAACTTGATGTACTCCGCCGCCGCCCGAGCGACGCGGTCGTCACTTGAGAAAAATCCGATGAATTGATACGCATAATAGTATCCGATAAATCCGAAGGCGAGCCCGAGCAGGAGGCTGAGCGCCAGCGAATTGTTGAGGACGATGCCCGCGGCCGTATGCTTGCCTTGTCCGTACCTCCGAGCGACGAGCACATGCGTCCCGGTGGCGAGACTGGAAAAAAAACTCGTCAACGTCCATGTTGCGAGGACCCCCAGGCCCATTGCGGCAAGGGCGACTTCCGAATGGTCGAGCCGTCCAATCATCGCCGTATCGATGATGGAAACAAGCATTTGGGAAGAGAGTCCGGCAATGGCCGGAACGGCGATCTGGAGAATTCGGCTGGAGTAGTGCTTATCCGGAAAGATCGCCATCGCGATTAATCGAAGGACGTGTGACCGGGAAATGATACGACGAGCGGGCGGGAGAAAGAGGCGGCCGTCTCCGCTCTCCTGCAACCCACGGCTCTGTCCCGCTATGTGGAGGGCGCGTACTGAGCTCGATACCGGTTGAAGTCGCGGGCGTAGGACGAGCTCGGAAACTCCTTCTTGAGCGTTTCTAAAAGTTCTCCTGCTTTTGCTTTATTTCCGACCGCAGAATAGTTTTCCGCGGCGTCCACGAGATATTCGGGAGCGGATAGTTCTGTCATGTCGTTCAGGGCCGCCTTTTCAAAATACATCGCCGCCTCCTCCCGGTTTCCCATTGCCTCCGCGCAGGTTGCGACACCAGCAAGCGCGGACGCTCCGAGCAATTTGTCCGATACGTCGACATCCTTAAAATAGCCTCTCGCCCGGTCGTACTTACCCTCCGCCAGATAGCAATTCGCAAGATAAAGCTTGGCGTACTCTCCCGATGGGGTACTCCCATAATTGTCGACGATTTGCTGCAGCCCCTGGATGCCTTCCTGAACAATACCGCTCACCGCTTGTTCATATCTTCCGTCCGTATAGTACGGAAGGATCCTGGCCAATCGGGTTGAAGCTTCGTTGTTTGCATCATTTTGTTTGGCGTTCCACAGAAGCAACGCTGCAACGGCAACCACCGGAGTCCCCACGATGTATGTTGCCAGACGTTTGTTATCTTCAACCCACTTTCGAATCTGGAAATACCTTGAGACGAGCTGGTCTTCTTTGATTTCACGTTTCGATACTTTTTTCTGCGGTCTAAGCATGAGGTCCTCGGTTTAGACAAGATTCCGCTGGATTCTGGTGCGCCTGGGGCGACTCGAACGCCCGGCCTACAGCTCCGGAGGCTGTCGCTCTATCCATCTGAGCTACAGGCGCGAGACAAGGAAAAATGAAAATGGCCTCTTGCGATCCCGGATGTACCCTCCGCTTGCGTCGCGTCGTCATCGACGGCTGGAGGTGTGATGCATCCGCAAGAAACAGTGTAAAATACGAAACTAAAGCAGGGAAGGCAATACCGCCGCAGGAAACCGCATCCGACGAAAACCCTAACGGACGCCGGTCCGTTCGTTTACGAGGCGTACGACCCGGTCCGCCGAAATATGCAGCATGCAATCGAACGTGCCGATGGGACACCGGTCGCCTCCGTGGATCGAGCAGGGACGGCAGCTGAGGCCGTTTGTCTCCACGACCGTATCGTGTTCCCCGTACGGCGCAAAGCCGAACGCCGGCACGGTCGCTCCAAACAGCGCGATGACAGGGGTCCGCATCGCCACTGCCATGTGCATGGGAGCGCTATCGTTGGTGATGAGTTGTTGGCATCGTCTGATGAGGGCGGCGGATTCCAGAAGCGTAAGCGCTCCGGCAGCCGTCGCAACTCTCCGGTCATTGACCGTCGACGCGATTTCACCGGCGAGCGATGCGTCCTCGGGTCCTCCGATGAGGACCACGCGATTGCCCTGTGCGGCGAGTGCCTGCGCAACAAGCGCAAAACGCTCCTTCGGCCACCGTTTCGTGTTCCAGATCGTTCCCGGCGCCACACCGATAAGCGCCCCTTCGATGCCCGGCATAATCGCGGTAAGCCAGGCATCAACGCGCGCTTCGTCGGCCGCCGAAGGATAGAGCGTCGGAAGTTCACGCACGGCCACATCGATACCCAACGGTTTCAGGAGAGCCATGTTTCGCTCCACTTCGTGCACTCCGGCGAGGTACGGAACCGTAGCCGTCATCAACATCCTCCCCACGCTCGTCCGAAACCCGATGCAGACTGGAACTTTCGAGGCACGCGCTAATGCAGCGCTTCGGAGCGACCGATGCGGAACCAGCGCCAGGTCGTAGCGTTCTGCACGAAGGCGGCGAACCATCTCCATGAACCCGCCCAAGCCGCGTTGGCGGCCGCGCTTGTCGTAGGGAACGATGTTGGAAACAGCCGGGTGGTGGTCAAGCAGGTTGGCTGCGCGCGGGACTACGACGACGTCCAGGCGGGCAGACGGAAATTTCTTGCGAAGAATTTGAATCAAGGGAAGGGTAAGAATGACATCGCCGATGAAGGCAGTCTGGATGACGATTATTCGCTCGACGGTTCGGTCCATCCTCCCTCCCATCCGCTATCCGCCGGCCGAATCATCGGCGAGGTGCTTCCAGCGCTTGTGCATCCACAGCCACTGCTCCGGATGCACGCGAATCATTTGCTCCGTCGCGCTCACGTGCCTCTGTGTGAGTTCCTTAATTGATTCCGGCGCCGAGTTCTTCAGGTCACCGGTTGGAATCTCCTGAAGTTGAACCTCGTACGTCCTGTTCACGCGCCGGAGGACGGTACAAAGAACCATCGACGCACCGGTCTTGAGGCAGAACATCGCGGGACCTTCAAAGGTGGGCACCTGGCGGCCGAAGAAGGTGACGCTCAGACTCTCTCTCGGTGCACTTTGGTCGGCGAGTATCCCGACAAATCCTCCGCTGTGAAGCGTTCCTAAAACCTCCCGAACCGCTCGCCCCATGGGTACTATTTGGTTCCCCAGTCGAACCCGCCATTCGTTGATGACCCTGTCGACATACCGGTTGGACTGCGGCTTCACGATGATGTGAATCGACTCTCCAATGTGAACGCCCAGACTTTCCGCCATGAGTTCCCAATTTCCAAAATGCGCGCCCAGGAGCACCACCCCCTTCCCGCGTTTCCGGACCGTGTGCAAGAGCTCGACGTCGGGTATTCTGACATACTCCCGCAGAAGCTCGGCGGTCAACCTGGGCGTCCACATGAATTCGAGAAGACTCGCGCCGACCGATTCAAACGCGCCCCGCGCAATTTCTTCGAGTTTTTCTTCCGACTCCTCCGGAAATGCACGACGAAGATTGTCCATCGTCACCCGCTTGCGAAAGTTCGTCCACCGAAAGACGGCAGAGCCAAGGGCCGCGCCGAGGGTGCCTACGACCCGGAGCGGCAGAAGGCGTACGAAAAACCCGACGACCTGAAACATCACAAACTCGAGGAGATGCATGGCCCTTTCTTACTCGAAGAAATCAAAAAACATGTATCGTCCCATTCCCATGACATCGCGCATCCGGCCGGATCACTCCCCCATGACTTTTATCACGACACGCTTCCGGCGCTGGCCGTCGAACTCAGCGTAGTAGATCTGCTGCCACGGTCCAAAATCGAGCTTGCCGTCCGTAATCGGCACGATCACTTCATGATGCATCAGGAGGCTTTTCAAGTGCGAATCCCCGTTCGTTTCCCCGGTATCATGGTGGTGATAGTCCTTGTCGAACGGGGCAAGCTTTTCAAGCCACTGGTCGATGTCCTGAATCAATCCCTGTTCAGCGTCGTTGACGTAAACCGCCGCCGTGATATGCATCGCTGAGACGAGCGCCATGCCATCGCGGACGCCGCTTTTCTTCACGACCGCTGCGACGTCCTCCGTTATGTTGATGTAGTCGCGATGTTTTTTCGTGGTAAACCAAAGATATTCCGTGGCCGATTTCATTGAAGTATCTGCCCGTTCCTGGATGTGAGGACCACAAAGTCGAGCGGCGGGAGTTTCAGAGATATGCGTTTCCCCGCCGGCACTGTTCGTCCTGAAAAAAATTCCTTGAATGTCGACGACTGCAAATCGCGGGGAACGTCGAAATCAATGTTCGTCTCGCTTTTACCGAAATTAATGAAGACGATGACATCGTTGCCCGCAGCTGATCGCCGAAACGCGTACGACTTTTCCCCTCCACTAATTCCGACAGGCGAAAAACTCCCGTCCCGCAAGGCAATATTTTCACGCCGCAGAGTCGTCAGCTGAAGATAGAACGTCCGGAAATCCGGGTTCCGGCTCCAATCGATCCCCACCTTCTCGAAGAGCGAGAGCTTCCGGGAATTCCCGACCTCCTCCCCGTTGTAAATCAGAGGGATGCCCGGAAAGGCGAATGCCATGAGGGCGGTCGCCCTGGCCCCCTGCCTCGTGAATTTGACAACCGCAGGATTGTCCCACGCATTTTTGTCATGGTTGGTATTGAACCGCATGCGGAGCGACCCGGCCGGGAATTCATACCCTTCGTTCATCAACAATTCATCAAAGATCCGTGCCGGC
>DATJYV010000230.1:0-19722 GCA_035499415.1 Bacteroidota bacterium | reverse complement strand
CTCCGGACGCCCGGGACCTTACCGCAAGGTGGACGTTCTCCGGCGCATGGGATCCCGAGATGTCGCTCCCGTCGGTCCTGCCGACCGCATCCATCCCGATTCCGTCCGACGGAGAGGATGACGTCCCGGAAGAGGGAACATTGTTGCACTGGATTCCCGGAAGGGATTGCACGAGGAACATCGTCTACATGGGAGATTCGACGTCAACACGACTCGTCTCATCCGGCGTCGGAAATAGTTCCAGGACTGGAATTCTTCGGGACGGACGGGAGTATGTGTGGAGGGTCGACACGGTCACGCCGCAAGACACGCTCCGGGGGCCGCTCTGGCGATTCCGGGTTTCCGATGTGGTTGAGACCGGAAGGAGGGCTCATGAAAAGCCAGCCGGCAGCAATTGAGGAACGGCATCAGGTTCCTGGCGATAAAGTTTCGTCTCGCGAAGTAAAGCGCATGCGTGTGAGGACTTTTCTGGAGGCGCATGATCTCGACGGCATCCTGATCACGCTCCAGCCGAATTTCGCATGGTACACCGGCGGAGCGGACAGCCATGTGAATGTCGCTTCCGAAGAAAGCATCGCGGAGCTTCTCGTGACCCGGACGGAAGAGCACCTGTTCGTGAACTCGACGGAACACGAGCGGCTTCGGCGTGAGGAGCTTCAGTGGGACTTTCCCCTCGTCCACCTCAGGCCTTGGTGGGAGGAGGGTGTGCGACTGGAGCATGTGCGGCACTATTGCGAAGGACGTGTCGCTTCAGATGCATCGGAGTTCCGGGAGAAGTTTTCCACACTTCGCTATACGCTTCTCCCCGTCGAAGTCGACCGCTACCGACGGTTGGGGAAGGATGTCGCTGATTCGCTCTGGGAGCTTCGGGCATCGGTTGTCCATGGGATGAGCGAGCATGATCTGGCGGCCGAAGAGGCGTCGAAGCTCATCCGGCGCGACATCACGCCGCTCGTCCTGCTTGTCGCGTTTGATGAACGGATCAAGGAGTACCGCCATCCCCTGCCTTCGGATAAAAAACTTCGTGCGACAGTCATGATGAGCGTCTGCGGACGGCGTTCGGGGCTTGTCATCTCTGCAACGCGGATGATGTCTCTGCAAAAGCTCTCCGAAGATGTTGCTGTACGGAGCCGATCCGTTGCGGCGATCGACGCGTGGTTGCACCGAAACACGCTTCCGGGGGTAACGGTTGCGTCATTATTCGACGGCCTTACGAAGCAGTATGAGAAGGAGGGATATCCTCAGGAATGGCGGCTCCATCATCAGGGCGGAGCTACCGGTTACACGACCCGCGACTTCCGCGCGAGCGCATCGTGCACGAAGGTCGTGCAAGAGCATCAAGCGTATGCCTGGAATCCAACCATCAGCGGAGTGAAGTCCGAAGATACAATTCTGGCAGAGGCCGCCGGGCCGGAAACGCTTTCCGCTGATGCGCGCTGGCCGTCGCTCGAATTCGAGGTCGATGGAAGTACGGTACGCCGGCCCGATGTTTTGATTTTGAGTTGACCCTCTCTGACTGGAAGGGTTCGAGGACACGAAGAGGTTTTCGGACGAACGAGAATCATCGATGGAATAAAACTGAAAGGACGAATCATCATGGCCAAGAAATCATATATCGTGAGAGATACCGCATCCAGGAAGGGGCGCAACATATCGTTGACACCCCGGACGACCCCGTTGAAAGCCCTCTCCTGCGGCAGAATCATCCTGGGGGATTCCAAACGAGAGGCATCGGCGTCGAGCAAGGGGCGCGAAGTGTCCCTGATCTGCCTTGCCGGCGAAGGAATCGTCCGCGTTGGCGGGCAGGATTACAAGATGGGTCTCTACGACGCCCTGTACATTCCCCCCGGCAATACGTATGAAGTATCCACATCTTCGACGGTCGACATCGCGGAGGCGTCAGCGCCGACGAAGAAGGCCGGACGCGTGCAGTTCATTCCGTTCGAGGTGGTGAAGAACGATCCAAAGCTCCACGCGCATTCCGGCAAACCGACATACAGCCGCGATATTTATAAGATGATAGACGTGAACGTTCCGGCCGACCGGCTCCTGTGCGGGATGACGTTCGGCGACCCCGGGAACTGGACAAGCTGGTCGCCCCACGAGCATGGTCAATCCAAAGAAGAGGTCTATCTCTATTTGAATATGCCGAAGCCGGGTTTCGGGATTCAACTCTTGTACGATAAAGTGCAGAAGCCGTATTTTGTCACCACCGTTTTTGAAAACGACGCCGTCGTCATTACGAGGGGATATCATCCGAACGTCGCGGCGCCGGGCTACGGCATGAATTTCCTCTGGATGATGGCTGCTTTGAACCCCGAGAAAGACCGGGACTGGAACATTATGCATTGGCAGGAAGAGTTCGCCGGACGGTATTAGATTCCCGGCATTCCGACGGGTTACCCGGCGGTCGCGCGAAAATCCGGCGTTCCAACCGGCCCGGCTCTTTTTGAGAGGGATCCGTGTCCCCTCTCCGCGGCTCCTTCCATCTCTCCTGTGGCTTGCAACTCGCCGGATATTTCCGAAGATTCATACGGGAGAATCCACGTCCCCGAATGAGAGCGCGTTGATCCATGAGCCGAACCCGAACTGTCAATGAAATAAAGAAGCGCGCCGCCGTCGCCGTGATTCGCATGACGGATTCCAAAAAGCTCCTCCGCGTCGTTGAGGCGATCGGGAAGGGGGGCGTCAGCGTGGTTGAAATCACGATGACCGTGCCGAACGCCATCGCGATGATCCGCGAAGCGGTCGCTTCTGTCGGAAATGACGCGATTGTCGGCGTCGGCTCGGTGCTGGATGAAAGGACCGCACAGTCCGCGATCGATGCGGGAGCACAGTTCGTCGTCGGGCCGGTCCTGAAGCGCGAGATCATTGAAGCCGCGCACAAACAGGATATTCCGGCTATACCGGGATGCTTTTCGCCGACGGAAATTCAGACCGCTTTCGAGGCGGGCGTGGACATTATCAAAGTCTTTCCGGCGGATGTCGTCGGAATGGCATTCTTCAAAGCCGTCCTTGCGCCGATGCCGCATCTTTCCCTCATGCCGACGGGCGGCGTCTCCCTGACCAACGCCGGCGAGTGGCTTCTTGCAGGGGCTTGTGCCGTCGGAGTCGGGACGGCGCTGCTCGAGAAGAAGGCGATTGAGTCGGGGGACTATTCGCGGCTTACGGAGAACGCACGGGCGCTTTGCGCAAGCATTGCGGAGGCGCGTGCCCGTCAAAAACAGGGTTCACGATGAACACAAAGGTGGTGACATTCGGCGAAATCATGCTGCGGCTCTCGACGCCGGGGCATGAACGGTTCGCGCAGGCGCGGAATTTCGACGTTCACTTTGGCGGGGGCGAAGCCAACGTGGCCGTTTCGCTCGCGCAGTTTGGACTCGAAGCCCATTATGTCACGCGGCTCCCGCAGAATGAAATTGGCGATGCGTGCATTTCGGAGCTCCATCGTCAGGGTGTCCGGACGGGCGCGGTACTTCGCGGCGGGGACAGGATCGGAATTTATTTTCTCGAGACCGGCGCTTCACAGCGTCCTTCGAAGGTGTTGTACGACAGGAGCCACTCGGCGATCGCTGAGATTCGGCCGGGGATGGTCCGGTGGGAAGAAGTGTTCAAGGACGCGAAGTGGTTTCACGTGACCGGCATAACTCCCGCGTTGAGCGCGTCAAGCGCGGCGACGACCGTCGAGGCAGTGAAAGCGGCCAGGCAATCCGGATTGAGGGTCAGTTGTGATCTTAACTACCGCAAGAAACTGTGGACGCGGGAACAGGCCGAGAAGGTGATGACGGACGTCGTACGCTCCGCCGACCTCGTGATTGCGAATGAGGAGGACGCAGAAATGGTGTTTGGAATTCGCGCCGGTGAAACGAACGTCCAGGCGGGAACGCTCGATGTGGCCAGGTATCGCTCGGTGTGTGAACAGATTGTAAAACGATTCCCGAACGTCCGTCAGGTCGCCGTCACTCTTCGCGAGAGTTTGTCGGCCTCCGACAACAACTGGTCGGCGGTGCTGTGGGACGGCACGAATTTTCTCGAAAGCAGGAAATATTCCATTCGTGTCGTGGACCGTATCGGCGGAGGCGACTCGTTCGCCGCAGGTCTCATCTTTGGCGTTGTGAGCGGCAGAAGCCCGCAGGATGCCCTCGAATTCGCCGTAGCCGCCTCATGCCTGAAGCACACGATTCCCGGAGACTTCAACTCGGTCTCCGTCGGCGAAGTCGAAGCCCTGATCAACGAAGGCGGATCGGGCCGAGTCCAGAGATAAAACCCCGGAGACTCTTTCCCGCAAATCGGAATCCCTGCCGATTATTGTAGTCGTTGTTCTTCAGGCCTCACCTGAAGGTCACGGGACAATCGCCGCTGCGCTTGACTTGCAGTCAAGCCATCCCTAAATTTCACAGTTCCCTCTTTCGGACCTTTGTGAGTTTCAACATCAAAAATATTCCCCTTCCCGGAGTCGTATCCGCGATTCGACGGCGTTCCGGGCGCGCGGCGAAATCGGCGGCTGAGATGTTTCGGAAATTAACGGGTGGCAGCAGCCAGGGCCGCGCACATGAAACCGGGGAGGTCGCGAGCGCGAGTCTCCTGTCGTATGCTCTCGAGAGCATACGGGAATGTGTCAGCATCACGGACATGGAAGACAAGATTGTCTTCGTCAACGACGCGTTCCTGAAGGTTTACGGATACGGGCGCGAGGAACTCATCGGCAGTCACATATCCCTTGTCCGCTCGAACAAAAATATTCCTTCCGTGGTCCGCCAGATACTTCCATCGACCCTGAAAGGGGGATGGGAAGGCGAGATCATCAATCGCCGAAAATCCGGAGATGATTTTCCGATCCATCTCTCGACAAGCATTATTCGGGACAAGGCCGGTAAACCTGTGGCGCTCGTGGGCGTTGCGACGGACTTGACGGAGCGCAAAAAGGAAGAAAAAAATCTGGCCCAGTCCGTGTCGATCCTGCAGGCCACCCTCGACTCCACCGCGGACGGCATCCTCGTCGTCAACCGCGACGGGAGGATTGTGAGCTACAATAAACGGTTCGTGGAAATGTGGAGGATCCCGAAGAGCGTCGTCGAAGCGGGTGATGACAACGCCGCCCTCGGCTTTGTCGAAGGCCAGCTTGCCGACCGGGAGGGGTTCATCGCAAAAGTGAGGGAGCTTTACCGGGACCCGGAAGCGAGCAGCTTCGACCTCATCTCGTTCAAGGATGGCCGGCAATTTGAGCGTTATTCCCAGCCCCAGCGGATCGGAAACGAGATCGTCGGCCGGGTCTGGAGTTTTAGCGATATCACGGCCCGGAAAAAGGCCGAAGAAAAGTACCTCCAACTGTTTGCAGAATCCAAGGATGTCATCTTCATCAGTACGCCCGAAGGGAAATTCGTGGACCTCAACCCCGCCGCCGTTGAGTTGTTCGGCTACTCCTCCAAGGAAGAGATGCTGCGCGTCAATATCGGTGCGGAGCTGTACGCGAACCCCGAGGATCGTGAGCGGTACCAGCGCGAGCTGGCGCAGAAAGGGTTCGTCAAGGACTACGAGCTCGTCCTCAAGAAGAAGAACGGCGAGGAGCTGACGGTCCTGGAGACGACGACGCCGGAAATGGATGCGCTGGGAAACGTCGTGACCTACCGCGGGATCATACGGGACATTACGGAGCGGAAACGGGCGGAGAGCGCCCTCGAGCTTCAGCGGACGTACTTCCAGCAGCTGTTCGAAAATTCGCCCGCGGCGATTGCGGTGCTCGACCAGAACGAGAATGTCCTCAACGCCAACAGGTCGTTCAAGGAGATATTCCAGTACAGCGCCGAAGAGCTCCTGGGAAAGAACATTAACGACTATGTCGTCCCCGCATTCCTCAAAGCCGAGGGGGCGGAACTGTCGCGCGGAGCGCTGAGCCGGAATGTGGTCCAGAAGGAAACGAAACGAAAGCGAAAGGACGGGACTCTCGTCGATGTAGGCGTGACCGGCTATCCCATCGTCATCGAGGATGAGCTCGTCGGCGTGTATGCCATCTACATCGACATCACGTCGCGGAGAAATTTGGAAGAAAGCCTCCGGCAGGCGCAGAAGATGGAGAGCATCGGCACTCTCGCAGGAGGCATCGCCCACGATTTCAACAACATCCTCACGATGATCCTGGGGCACGCCTCGAGTCTTGAACGCTCGAGGGAAAACCCGGCGCGATTCTCTCAAAGCGTCGGTACGATCGCCAAGGCGGTCGACCGGGGCACGGCGCTCGTCCGCCAGCTCCTGACGTTCGCGCGCAAGTCCGATACCCTGTTCGAGTCCATCCGCCTCAATGAAGTCATCGGGGAAGTGGTCGGGCTCCTTCGCGAGACGTTTCCGAAGACCATCGAGATCAGCGTCGACCTCGGTGAGAAAATTCCGTCGATCATGGGGGACACGAACCAGGTTCATCAGATACTGATCAACCTCTCGGTCAACGCGCGGGATGCGATGACCTCCGGCGGAACTCTGAAGTTTGTCACGCGTGTCACCGATGGGGCTTCCATCCGCGACCGTTTTCTCGACGCCCACGAGGATCGGTATGTCCATCTGGCGGTGCAAGACAGCGGTGTCGGGATTGACGAGGAAACGCGACGGCGGATCTTCGAGCCGTTTTTCACGACGAAGGGAGTCGGGAAGGGGACCGGGCTTGGGCTGGCGGTCGTCTACGGTGTCATGGGATCGCACCGGGGGTACATCGATGTCGAAAGTTTCTCCGGCAGGGGAACGAGGTTCAATCTCTATTTTCCCGTCCAGCCGTCCGAAATCGGGATGACGCGGCCGCGTCGAGCGGTGATGAAGGAAATTGAAGGGGGAAGCGAGACACTGCTGATCGTTGAGGACGAGGAAATTCTCCGTGAGCTTGTCCAGGAATCGTTGTCGGAAAAGGGATACAATGTCCTGACGTGTTCGGACGGCGAAGAGGCGATTGAGATTTTTAAAAAGCGACGCGGCGAGATCGCCCTGGTACTCTCGGACATGGGCCTCCCGAAGATGGGAGGATACGAGTTGTTCCAGCGGCTCAAATCGATGGATCCATCGGTCAAGCTCATCCTCGCGAGCGGGTATCTGGAGCCGAATCTGAAATCGGAAATATTGAAAGCCGGAGCAAAGGATTTTATTCAAAAACCGTACTCGCCCGAGCAGATCCAGGAAACAATACGCCGATTGCTCGATGAAGGCAAGGAATAGCGGGATCCGGCCACCGCTGGGCAAAGTTTTCCCACCCCAACATTCTCTTTTGTTTCGCCCCCCGTTCTTCGTATATTATTTTTGATGATGATTTTATCGCAGGAGTTTTCCGCCATGCGCATGCGTCTCTTTGCCGGGTTTGTCTTGCTGGCCCTTTCGGGCTGTGCAACGTTCAAAGAGCTGGAGCCGGTTCCGCCCCTGCTCCCCTCGGAGCGGGGTTTCATCGAGATCAAGAATGTCCAGGATGACTTTCTTTTGCAGAAGGACGGGAAGTACTTCATGAAGTTTCCCCGGCCGGAGGACCTGCATTACTACATCCTGCTGGAAACCCGGACGAAGAAACAGGTCGGAAGCTATTTTACCGCAACCTTCAACGACGGACAACCGCCGATCGTCCCGAT
The DNA here is from genome assembly GCA_035499415.1 of Bacteroidota bacterium. Classification (GTDB taxonomy): domain Bacteria; phylum Bacteroidota; class Ignavibacteria; order UBA10030; family UBA10030; genus DATJYV01. The sequence goes on along the minus strand of DATJYV010000230.1, from coordinate 12,124 downwards.
TCCCGACCAGGGGCCGGGACTCGATAGTCTGAGCATTTTTCCGGCCGACTCCACACATCCCACATACTTCTGGGTGATCGACCGCGTACCGGCCGACGTACCTCTCACGTTGCGATACCGGTATGTGCCGCAATGGCGGTATACGGTGGAGACGAAATACGATGAATACAGGAGAACGCTGAGCGAAAATATGGTTGACCGGACTCCCTATCAATCGATGGGTCCGGGCTACGATTTTTCATCGCTGAACGTGGATGCCGCGCTCCTGGACCTCCGGGCACGCAATGGGCGCATCGCCGCCATGAATGAAGCTCTCCTGAATTTGGCGGACGTCTTTCCCCCCAATATCGCCACATCCAAGGACACGATGTATGCGAGGTACCGCGCCCTGAGCGCAGACACGAAAGATGAGCTTGCCTTTCAGGCCGTCTATGACGCCGTGCTCACCGTCCTCCAGCATGAGCGCCAGACCGAAGGGAGTTTCTCCGCGTTTGTGGACCGGGCGGAGGAGTTCGGCAAGTTCCTCGGCTCGAAGGACCAGTACCGGAAACCGATTGTCGATTATCTCAACTCGCTCTTCGTCAAGCGTCTCGAGGAGGCCGCGCCGATTTATGACGGCCAGATTGCGAAATGGTATTCCCTCTCGACACTCAAACTTGTTCCGAATCCCGTCGCGGTACTCGGCCTCTACCGGTCGTGCGGAGCCGATGTTCCCGACAACCTCTCCAATGAACTGACGTATGCCGAGGAGTTCAACACATCGGTAGCAGGGCTTCAGTCCGCCGACAAGAAGTACGCAGCCGCCCGGTCGGCGCTCGACGCAAAGAAACCGTGGCCCGACAACTCCTACTACCGCGGCCTGCTTGCGACCCTGGCAGAAGCGCACAAGGACATTCCGACAAACGAGCTTGAGAAGATCCAGACTCCGCAGGCCTACGGATTGACCGACCTCGTGTCGCGGGAGCTCCGTTCGATTACAAAGCGCATCGCGGACCTGACGGCGCAATACGCCCAGGCCCGGGACCTGGTCGACAAGATCAACGAACATCGAACGATGGACGATTACCGCGGGATCGTCCAGCTTCTGCGCGACAACAGGGACTTGTCTTTTGTCGTTGCCGAGTACCCGGATATCGACGAGCTGATGTTGAAGAGCGAAGTCGCACAGATCCGCGCGAGCCTGGATGCGGGTCAATGGCGGGAAACGGAAAACGGCCTGGCTAATTTGCAGAGCGACCGGGATTTCCTGAATCCGTCGCAGATTGCATCGAAGAAAAATGAAAACGTGAAGTCTCTCGAGGGAGATCTTTTCGACCGCGTCAAGAAGGCCACGACCGAAAGGGCGGAAGCGTTTGCCGCGAAGAATGCGATGACCCTTGGGAACATCCCGGCTCTCTACGCCGATTCCGCCTTTCTGCCCGTGTACGTTCTGACGTTCAGTTCCGAGTCGCAGGCACGACTGCTCCAGAAGCGCAGGATGATGGACGACTACCTGAACCAGTTGAAGTATGTCCGATTTCCCGAAAGCGCCATTCGTCCGCTCTACCGGGAGCTTACGCGGGCCCCGGAAGAACACGGGGTCGAGGAGGGCAAAGCCATCCTCGCGCACGCCCGGTTCTACACGGGGACGGATAAGACCATTCGGAGCATGATCGACGAATGCAACCCCGCAACGGCCAAGCAGCTCGTGAAACCCAAGGACTACCGCCGCATCATCGTTCTGCCGGTCAACGACGCTCCCAAGTCCTCGAACGAATACATGTTCCGCATCAACGTTCGCATTCCGTCGGATGCCCGTTTCCCCGTCTACGATATCGACATCAAAGTGCCGAAGGAAGTGGCGGAAAAATCCGCGACCGCCCAGTGGTTCTCGGGAATGACCCTCAACAAAAAGGCGATCAAGACGGAGGGGCACATGCGCATCACCGCCCCCTCGGCCGACAACGAGTATGAAGCGCAGATCACGCCCGTCCAGGTGGAGAAGGACAAGGACAATATCATCGAAGTGACGTTCAAGTATTCCGGCTACAAGGTGCTGGAGTTCAGCGCGATGGCTCAAGAGCCGCTCATACGAAAGAATTGAACCATGGATCAAACGGTCGTCACAAAAAGATCTTTTTCCTGGAACTGGAAGCTCACCGTCGCCGCAGTTGCGGTCGTTGTTGCGCTCGCGGGGCTTTGGTACTATCTGTCGCTTCCGTCTCTGACCGACACCGTTGCTTTTCCGTACATCGCGCACCAGAAGCCGGTCGTCGACCCCCATCTTCCCAGCTCGAACGCGATGGCGGATAAGCTGGACGATGTCCTCTTCGACGGATTGTTCAACCTGACGGCGACTCCCAGCGGCGTCGTCTTCACCGACGGGTTGGGGGAATTTGCCGGGATCGATAATAATATCGTTACGGTCCGCCTGAAGAGCGGAAGGTTTTGGCATGATTCCTACGCGGCGACCGCTGATGGCAAAAAGGTGACGATCGATAAGAAAACCTCCCATGAGTTCACGGCCAAGGACCTTGCGTTCACGCTTAAGCGCATTCAGGACCTTGGGAGTCTTTCGCCCGACTATATTCTTCTTGCCCAGGCACTCCCGGTCTTCGAGTTCGAAGGGCCGAACGAGCGTAACGAAGTTCGCTTCAAGTTCCGGAGCGACCGGACCTGGATAGAATCGGATATCAAGGAAGTTCTCTCCTTCAAGATCCTGCCGGACAACGCCAGCATGAGTGCCGTTTCGTACAACATCGGCACAACCCCGTACATGTCGGTCCCGGACTACGAAAATACGATCCGATTCCGCCGGACACCGGACGGCGACGCGAAGATCAGCGCCGTTCAGCTCGTCCCGTTCGTTGACAACAGCACCTTCACGACCGAGCTTCGCAACGGTTCGATCAACGTCCTCCTCGAGCCGCCATTCGGCTCGATCTCGCCGCTCCTCACGGAACCGGGGAAATTCTTTGTGAAGTCGAATGTCAGCTCGACGTTTTTTGCGGTGTTGTTCAATACCGCCCGGCTCAATCGTCAGCAAAGGACCGAATTCCGGAAGTTGCTCGACAACCGGGCAATCATAAATCGTTTCTTTAAAGTGGGGACGGGCCAGCAGCGACATACGCTGGATTTCAAGGGTAACTACGACCGCTACGGCGATTACGTGAACGATGCCGTGTTCCCAACGTCCTCCTACTATGTTCAGGAAAATATCGTACAGCGATACCGTGATTCGACCGAATCGAACCTCAGCATCCTGCCCGATACGCTCCGCATCCGTGCCTGCGTGAATTATGGATATCGCGAGGAGTACACGGATTTGATCGACATCCTCAACGACCCGTCGATTACCCGGGGACGGGTTCGTGCCGCCGCCGTGCAAAATGATGACATCAAACGTGGTGATTACGACGCACTGCTCCTCGCGGTGAGCGGTTACAGGAGCAATTTTCTTTTCGACCTTTACAACCTCTTCCTTCGCGAACCGGACCTCGAGCTCTACAGAATTCACCTTCTCACCTCGACGGATTCCAAGGGCGAACAGCAGATCGACCCGGCTTCGTTCCAGGCCGACAGAAACTTCTTCCGGCTTGACCCAACGCTGAACGCCGACGAACGCAACGACATCCAGGCGCTCCTCGAGGATATTTATGGATTCATGTCGACGCGGCACGTCGGCGACAAACAGGCATATGCGCAACGCGTTGCAGACCGGGAGCACGACATGGCGCTCGGGGCGTGGCTGTTCTCGCTCCCCTCGATCGCTTACTTCAGCTCGCAGTTCGACAGCAGCAGCATCGACATGTACGGCGTTGCATCGCAGTTGTCCACGCTGAAACAGTGGAAGGAAATGCCCAAGAAGTGACGGGAGCTGGGTCGGGCTCTCCCCTCCGCGCCGCAACCCATCGCCTCATACTTTCTGCGTCGATTCTCGCGCTCGCTTCCGCGGCGCACGCGCAGAAAGCCGACTTCCTGATTTTTCGGCATCCCGATCGGCTGATTTTCTTCGACGCCTACCAGGAATCGCTTCCCGCATCCGACCGGCAGTCACTCCCATCTTCCATCCCCATTCGCGTCCTTTCGGGACGCATGCTGCTCAGCGACAGCGTCACCCGATGCGATAAGGTCGAGATCGAAGGGGATGTACTCTACCTTCTCAGAACCGAGGGGGGGCACATTGCTCAGTGGGATTCCGCAGGTCTGAGCGGAGAGTACCGGCAGAAGACCTTGCTCGGGGATACGGTCCGCATTCTCGCTCCGTCCAGGTACCGCTTCCGGCCTGCAGCGCAAGCTCCTGAGCGATTTGCGCAGGAAGGGGAAAGTTTCGTCCGCTATTTTTCCGACGGAGGAGAACAGTATGCTCGTACGCTCAGTGAGCGTCCGCAATTTGGCTGGCTGAACCTCGACCGTCGGTCGATGAACCATGATTGGACGCTCCAGCGCGCAGACCTGGGCGACCAGGCGATCTCGCCCTCGGCAAAGGAACGGATTGTCGCAAGGGTGCAGAGATCCAACCGGAGTCTGCGAGAGTTTTATTCCACGCTGAACGCGGAGACCAGACAGCGCATCCCGGCTCCGCAATGGAGAGTCGACAGCACCCGGACTTCCCTCCGGATCAATCTCCGACCGGCGACCGCCGGGCCCCTGTACGTCCGAAGCACTGCCGTTCTGGCCGACGAGATACAGACCTACCTGATCGGCTCGGGTTACGACGTCACAGTCCTGACATCGGCCATTCTCGTCGGTCGTCGATGACGCGTCCCCCGGACTTCCTCGTCGGATTGAGCGATTCGCTGAAAGGCCGCCTCGTCTCTCATGCGGCCGGGGTCGTCTTCGTTGCCGTCGCACTTGCGGGCTTTGCCCTCTCCTTCGAGGCAAATGCTCCGGCCGAATCTGCACAGGAAAGACACCTTGAAAGCTACCTGGAGCTCAACGGCGTGGATTTCGGCGATCCCCTCGACCGCGCGCTGTTCCGCGAGTCGCTCGACCGGTTCTACCCCGGGCAAGCCGCCCGGAATGACTCGCTGCTTCAGGCGATCGACGATGCGCGCGTGAGACGGTGGAGCGGTCCCGGTCTTCGCCGGGGGGACACCAATCGCGGTTTTTCTCCTGCGCTCCTTCCTGAAATCGCATGGCAGTTTGCCCAATTTCTTCTCGTCTATATCTTGGCGCTCCTCGGAATCTACTTTGGAGCGGAACGACTCGGCTTGTATCGGTTTGTTAAATGGAAGCAGGGCCGCGAATCGTACCTCGGAGAGTCCATACGGATCGTCCGGGAGTACCGGCATGCGCGTGCCAATTCGCGAGTTCGCTTCCCCAAGGGGGCCGTCGCGTTGGACATCCTCAAAGCGCTCGGCAAGGGAATCCTGACCACCCTTTTCTTTTCTCCCGCGTACGTGATTGCGTATGCGCTGAAAACGAGCGTCGACACGAGCTCGCTTCCGTTCATGATCCTGCTTGCTCTGGTCTCGAACGGTGTCTTGATTCAGGCCTCGAATCGCTTCTTCGAACTTCTCGTGGCGGAAGACCGGAAGGGATATGTGCGCACGGCAACGGTCAAAAACCTTCACACCTCCTACGAATGGAATGCGAAGGAGGGAGTGCCGGTGCGCGTGTTGTACCGCATCTCTCAAAATCTGGGCCCTCATGTTTTGCGTCATCTCTACGAGAATGCCCGTTTTCAATTCATCCCGGCGATGAAAGAACTCGGGTCGTTCCTTGTTACGGGACTTGTGATCATCGAAATGGCACTGAATATTCAAGGACGGCTGTCGTACAATCTGCTGCAACAGATCCTTTTCGGCCGGTACGACGTCGCGTGCGTCATCATTTTCTCCATCTTTCTCGCCGTCAAGGGAACAGAGGTCTTCGTCGATACCTGGCACGATTTCGAGAGAAGACGGTATGGATTCTAGCCGGCAATTCCTTCGTCAATCGTTAGGCCTGATCCGGCGGCGAAAAGAGCTGGCGTGGTTCTGTATGTGGTGTGCGGGCATCGGCTGTCTGTTTCTCTGGGATGAGATCTTCCTCAACGCGCCTGCGTTCGACCGCGTTCGGGCCGCTCTGTTCAACACGCTCGTCTCGGGGGCCGGCGCAGTTTTTCTTTCCCTGGTCCTGGGCTGGGCATCGGGCGCCGCGTTCTTCCTGCTTGAACAGCGGCGGGCTCGGTATTCGTTCGCCCTGCTGTCGCTCGTCGCGAATGCGATCCGGTCGCTTCCGCAGGTCGTGCTCGTTCTCGTCGGATACGTCCTGCTCAATCAGCTCATTCTTGCGGAAATAATCCGGTCGGAGACGGCACAGCTCGCCTGGGTGACGGTGACGGTTTCCGTCGCTGTGTTCCTCGAGGTTTCCGATACGATCCGCAGTCGCCTCGAGTACTTCCGATCGCTCGAATTCATTGACGCGATGCTCTGCTGCGGCATCAGCGAAAGCAGGATCATCCATCGGGAAATTCTCTGGAGAAACAGCCGCGAGCATCTCCTCCACAAGCTCATCGCCCTCTTCGGCGTGGCAATCTTCCTTCAATGCTCGGTCGATTTTATCGTGTCGGTCGGCCTGTCGACCAACGTCAGCCTCAGTAATGTCCCGTTGACGCTGGGCAGTCTTCTTGCCTCGGTCGACAGCAAGCAGGACATTCTCGCACTGAGCAATCTGTTCAGCGACCCGGCGTATATCACCGAGATCGTCGTGCGGCACCTCCAGGGTGTGAGCGCGGCATTCTGCATCGTTTTCACTCTCGTCTGCTTTTTCATGATCGCGAACGGCTACGCGAGGAGCCGCCGGCTCAACGGACCATGAAACCGTTCGAAATATCGATTGCCCAGGACGGGCGTCCGCTCATCGCGGTTGCGGGGTATCCGGTTGCGGAGGGGGTCCTGACGATCCTGTTTGGCGAATCGGGAATCGGGAAATCTCTCTCGGCTCTTGCTGTCGCGGGGCTTGTCGAACCTGCCGAGCTGACTATTTCGGTCGACCGGGAATCGTATGCGCACTACCTCGCGCGCGGAGATGTGCGGGAGTATCGGGCAAGCGGTTTTTTCGTATTCCAGGAACCGTCGTCGCATCTCAATCCGCTCATGACGCTGCGCCGGCAGTTGAACGAAGGGAGTCTTGCACGCGCGACGAATGAGCCCGACGTCATCAGGCGCCTCTGGCAGGGGAACGAACAGGAAGCCGCGAGTATCCTTGACGTGTACCCGAAACCGTACCGGCCGAGCGGCGGGGAAAAACAGCGGGTGCTGGCGGCGATGGCGTTCAAGAAGATGTCTCTTCTCCGGCCGGGCTCGTCCGGGTTCTTCGTGTTCGACGAACCGACGGCAAGTCTCGACAATCGACTGCGGGACGAGTTCATCGACCTTCTTGTCGACTATCTTCCCCAGGCACCGGCAGCCGTCCTGCTCATCACGCACGACTATTCGATCGTCGCACGTCTCACCCGACGGCACGCGCGCCTTTCGGGGAAAGTCGCGTTCAAGGAGATGTATCTCGTCAGGGGAAAGCAGGAAGTCCGGGATTTCGAGCCGCGGGAGTATCTGGGGTGGGTCTCATCGCTGAAGCCCCTCGGACCGGGAACCGCGCCGGCTGAATTCGTGTTGAGGGTGGCTTCCGGAATGCGTGTGCTGTCACGGTCGTATCGATTCGTGAGAAAGGAGGGGGATGCGAATGCGGCGACCCTCACGGTCTACAAAGGGAGGATGACCTATCTCAAGGGGGGAAGTGGATTGGGAAAGACGACGGTTTTAAAAACGATCATGGGTCTGTTCGAACCCGAAAAGATGGTCGTCGAAATCGGAGGTCGGAGGTTCACGCGGGAGAACAGGCGAAAGGACTGGAGCCGGTCGGTGTGGGGAAGGAAGATGACGATGGTCTTCCAGCACGCGGACGAGGCGCTCAATCAGCGCGCGCTGGTGCGGGACGTTTTTGGAGGACTCCCCGGGTTCGAGTCAAGCGAGCGCAACATGCTGGACGCCCTTGCGAAACTCTTCGATGCGGAGGCGGAGGGTTCATTTCTCAACCGTCCGGTTTACACGCTGAGCGGCGGTCAGAAGCAGCGGCTGAATCTGGTCCGGTCGATGATCTTACAAACGGAAATCTTATTGCTCGATGAGCCCCTGAGCGGATTGGACCTGAAGGCATCGGCGAAAGTCATTCACCTTCTCGAACAGCAGCTCGCCCGTGGCTCGGCCATCCTTGTCGTTTCTCACAACGAGGATATCTTCGACGCGCTGACGAGGCCGGAAGACGTGTACTTGCTCGAAGGCCATAAGGAAGGGCCCTGAGGGCATCCCCGCCCGCAATCATCGCGCGTCAACGAAGGAGAATCATCTTGCGCGTGAAGACGGAATTCCCCGCCATCAATCGGTAGAAATACACTCCGCTCGATTGTGATGAAGCGTTCCACGAGACCCGGTAGTATCCCGCGCTGAAATTCCCTTCCACCAGGCTCTCTACCTGCCGGCCCAGGATGTCGTAGATTTTCAGGCTCACGGCACTCGAAACCGGTAACTGAAAGCTGATCACCGTCGCCGGATTAAACGGATTGGGGTAATTTGCCGACAGCCCGTACGTCTTCGGGATTCCCTCATCGATCCGGGCGACCCCCGTCGCGACGATGTCATCCGTCCCGCCGGCGTCGACATACCGCTGCTTGAATTCCTGAAGATACAGGTTTGCGATCCTGCGCGTGTGGATGATCAGCGTATTCTCGTCGTTTGCCGATTCGGCCGACGTCGACCAGTTGTGCGACCCGGTGATCACGCGCGGGTCGGCCGTCGGATTGTCCGCGTCGATAACGGCATACTTGTGGTGAAGAAGGCCGGTGATGTTGCTCGCCTTCAGATGGACGTCGACGCCCGCCCCCTGCAGAGTCGCAAAGACGTTCCCCTCGTCCGTGTTGTTGTCCATCATCACGTGAACCCGGGTTCCCGCATTCTTCCGGTCGATCAGCGCCTGGGCCAGGTCGCTGCGCGTAAACGTGTACATCGCCACGTTGACGCTCGAAACGGCCTGCACGAGCTGATCCCAGATGTGGAGCGTCGTTCGGTCCGAGGGACTGAAGTACGATTCCACTGGAATGCCATGGATGTTGAACCGGTGCGGGGTGATGTCGATCTTGTGAAAGCCGAACCGGGAATTGGACGCGTTCGGCGTATCGGTGTCGCTTCCCCACATCTCGTTGAACTCCATCGTGTAAGCATGCGCCAGCGCCTGGTCCTGAATCTGGATCGAGTTCTGTGCGTCGTCATTGTTTCCGGGGTCGGTCGCATTCCACGAACCTGTCCACACCCAGTCGTCCGCCGCGGAGCTCGTGTCGCGATAATCGAACACCGCAAATTTATTATGCATCAATCCGCTGCCGGCGTCCACCGGGTCGAAGGTATCGTCAATGACGGTGATGCCATTGGCCTTGAGGTTGAACCATGGCGTCGTCCCTTGATTGTCGTGCTCCCCGATGACACGGATCTTGACCCCGCGTCCTTTGGCCGAGATGAGCGCGCTCGCGACGTTCCCGCCGACCGTTCCGCTCAGACTGTAGAGAGCCACATCGATCGAGTATTTGGCCGAATCGATCCTGGTAATGAAGTAGGTTGAAATGTTGACGGTCTTCGCGCTTTCCGCCAGAGCGACGGAGTAGCTGACGCTGTGGTTGTAATAAACGTCCATCCTTCCGGTGGAGGTGGGAGGGGACCCGGAACTGAAGATCGCATCGCCCGAGGTGTTTGTTCCCGCCGAATCAACGCTCGAAACCTGGTAATGGTAAACGGTGGAAGGGTTCAGGCCGGACAGGAGGACCGCATGGCTTGACACAGAGGCCGGCGACACAACGGAATCGGTGTACGATGCCGTCAATCCGTAACGCACCACGCTCGAGGCGGGAGCGCCGGTCTTCCATGCAATGGTGACGGAGTTCGACTGAATGGTTGTCTCCGCCGGGAAGGTGACGTAGGAAGGACCCGGATGGACGATGAGGTCCGACTGGAATCGCGGGTCGACTTCGTAAGAGCCGGTGTAGGGCGGGGGAGGTGTCCCCGTCCCGGGCACGTATTGCTTCAGAATACCGATAAGGTCGAACGATCCCGACGGTACGACGAGAGTTCCGGCAAAGAATCCCGTCGTTCCGGTACCGTCCGTGATCGTTGTACTCGTCGCAGTGACGCTGTTGATCCGCACCAGTCTTCCTTCATTCTTCTCAGTAAAGTCCTCGGGGTTGAAGGTGCTGTTCACGTCGCTCGCCGTGAGAACGAGAGGGTCGGGAATCGGGTTCCCGCGTGAATGAAGGATGTACTTCGTGGAGTCGAGACCGATCTCCGTCAATCCACGGAACTGCGTAATCGTCCCCGACACGGTGACGCTGTCTCCCACCTGGTAGTCATAAGACCTTGTCGACTTGAAAATGTCGACACCCGCCGTTGCATCCTGGACGTAAACGTCTGTGCGTATGGGACTCAGGTCTCCGACGATCACTCCTGCAACGGTGACCTGGGTACCGACCGCGTACGGCGAAGCGCACACACCCTGGGAGTTATTCACGTGCAGGTCGACGATGGGAACGACCTTTGTTACAGACACCGTCAACGGGGTCTGGAGTTGGACGGGGGCTCCCCCCTGTGACCCGGTGCTGACAATAAAGACTCCGGGGCCGGGGTTGGAAGGAGACTGCACCGACGAAATCGTGACAATGCCCGTGTCGGAGGCCGTAATGGCCGCGCCTCCGATGTAGATCGTGTCAGCCACGACGGCAAGGCTTGCGGATGCGAACCCCGAGCCCGAGAGAGAAATGCTCCCGGCACTCTGGCCCCAGACCCATCCGGCGGGGGTGGAAATGATAATGCTGTCGAGGGTGTTCGTCCCGTCGCCGAGAATCGTGATCACGAATGCCGCGCTGTCGCCTGCGGAAATCCGCGACGGGGCGATTGTAACTGAACCGGTTCCGTTGCCGCCCGTTGCGAGAGCCGGCTCGTAGGATGATGAGGAGTTCTGCGGGTTGATATCGGTCTGCGCGACAAAATCCGTCGAATTGTTGTCTGTATCATAGCCATTGCCAAGCAATTCATCCATGCCGCCGGATGCGAGTGTGAGGGCGGTCGAAGAGCTGTTGGCTTTGCGCTCGATGGACGAAGTGTTGCTCGGCGCGGGAGCCGGTCCGGAACCTTCGTAGCCGTTTGCAGTCGCTCCGTATCCCACCTTATCCACGATGGATCCTCCCGTGGGGTTCGTCCCAGTGAGGGCTGTTGTCGAGCTGACCAAAGCGACTTTTCCCGCCGATAAACTCATGGCAATGCCACCAGCTCCTGTGCTGACATCCGGCGTCGGAAGGTCGACTGTTCCGCCCGCACCTGGTGCTTCTTGAATCAGGAAAAAGCCGTGGGCCGGGATAGAGCCGCTCAAGTTCGTCGTCGACCAGGTCGAATTTGTGGCAGATGCGTATTGAACCGACCAGCCGTTGAGATTCACGGGAGTAGAGGTGGGATTGTAGAGCTCGATGAAATCGTTCTTCCAAGTCGCTCCGGAATTGCCGCCGCCCCCGTAGATTTCGCTGAGCACAACATGATTTGCCTGTCCAAAGGCGGATGAAAGTGCGGAACACACGATCAAAACTGCGCGCGGAAGCGATTTCATAGGGGAGAATTCAATTTGTTGTGATCGTGGGTAATTCTGCAGCGGCATCAATGTAAGTTTTTTCTTTGTGCTCTCCAACAAATTTTTCCCGGTTGTGATGCACGCCAAGTCGGCGGATCGCTCATGGCAGTCGCGTCGGAAAAGTGAATCTTGTCGACGCGTGGTTCCTGCGGCTTGTCGGGTGGAAGAGAAGATAAATTTCGTCCGAGCGGCTGAGCAGGATTCCAAAATGTCTGTGCGAAAATGGTACGCCGCGCGTCCCGGCGAAGTGGTTACGTGGAAAACCCCCGAAGTTTCGCCGCTCAAATGACTAGAAGCTATCTCAAAAACCCAGATCGCGTCACCCTGAACTTTGGGCCGAAGGCCCATCAGCCTCTGGCTGAGTTTCAGGGTCTGATTTGCTCGGGGAATGAGATGCTGAAACAAGTTCAGCATGACGGTAGTAATTTTTGAGACAGCTTCTAGAAATGTCTAACAAGAATTTCAGACTTTTTAATAACCAATCAATGGAGGTGGCGAC
>DATJYV010000229.1:0-5774 GCA_035499415.1 Bacteroidota bacterium | reverse complement strand
GGGGAGGCTCTCGATGTTGCCGTCGAAAATCAATCCCACCACTTCGAGATTCTTGTTCACCATCGCGCTTCCTGAATTTCCTCCGATGATATCGTTCGTCGCGATGAAGTTAAACGGCGTGCTCAGGTTCATGGTCGCCGGGGGATTCTTCCATCGTTCTGTCAAGTCGAACGGATCCATCTTGCCGAACGAATAGTAACGGTCGTACAATCCGTAGAACGTCGTCTTCGTCGGCGCGATGGTGCCGTTGTACTCGTATCCCTTCACCACGCCGTCGGCAATGCGAAGCGTGAACGTTGCGTCGGGCGGTATCGTGGTTCCATACACATCGTAGAGCGCCTGACCGAGGACCTGGACCTTCGCCGTTTCCTTCGAACCGAGGTCGTTGAATGTGTCTCTCGCCAGCTTCGCCCGGTCCTGCGTCTTCACGATAAATGCGATCAACGGGTCCGTCGAATTGAGGATCTCGTCCGGATTGCCGTTGAGCAGAGTTTTCACCTTTTCCCTGTCGGCGATAACCGAGGATTTCATCAGATCCGCTGCGGCCTGCGCCGGCGTGCGGCCGTTGAGGAGCTTGTCAAACTCGTCATTCCTGCCCCCGAACGCAGATTTCATTGAAGCGAGCTGGTCCACAAGCAGCGTCTGCTCGATCTCCGGGACGGCACTCGCCGGATACATGCGGGCTTTGGTCGTGTCGAGCATGGCTCCGCGGTATGACCTTCCCCGTTGCTCCGCAGGCATCTTCATCTGGTTTGCGAAATCAACCAGGTCCGAGGCGAGCGCGATTGCCTGCGAACGCCCGAATCCGCGGAAGAGGTACGCGTTGACTTCGCCGAACAACTTCGCGCGGTCCTTTTCGTCCTCTTCGATGGCACTCCAGGGGTCGCCGTATTTGGCTTTCAGCTCCGGTTTGGCGGCGACGGCATTCCTGAAATTCCTCTCGAAATCCTTTTTCCGCGCCATGAGATAGTCATCGCGCAGGCCGGAGAGTTCGCCGTCGTACGCCTTCAGCGAGTTCGCCAGGCCGAAAATCATCGTCTGATATTTGAGCTTCGTTTCCGGATGGTGTTCCACGTAGGCGGCGTACGCCGCGTGGGCGTGATCGAGGAGCGATACCGTGTACGGGTATCGAAGGTCGCGGTTGAACTCCAGCTGTGCGACCGTGAGCAACCGGCTTGTCCTTCCCGGATTGCCGATGACAAAGATCGCCTCGCCGTCTGCGGCTCCGTCCTTGCTGAACCGGAAGAAATTCTTCGTCTTCATCGGCTTGCCGTCGGCGTCATACACACGGAAGAAGGAGCAGTCGAAATCGTAGCGCGGATAGGTGAAGTTATCCGGGTCGCCGCCGAAGAAGGCGGCCGCTTCCTCGGGAGCATAAACGAGACGAACGTCCGTATACCGGCGATAGCCGTAGAGGGAATACTTTCCGCCGTTGTAGAAGGCGATGACGCTGAAGACCATCGAATCCCTGGGCGACTCTTTGTACTTTGCCGGCGAGCGTTGCTGGATCTCGAACATCTTTGCATTGCGCTTCGATACCTTTTCGTCATCGGTCGTGCCGCTGTCGAACGCTTTTTGTACTTCCGCCGTGACGTCGTCGATCACGACCAGCTGGTCGACGTAGGTGACCGGGGACTTGCGCTCATCCGCCAGCGTCGGCGCGTAGAATCCGAGCTCCGCCAGCTTCTCCCCTTCTTTGTTCACGGCGTCGAGCGCTCCGCGCGCGCAATGGTGATTCGTCATGATCAAACCGTCTTCCGACACGAACGATGCCGTGCAACCGGGAATCCGGACGGCCGACAATCGCGCTTTCTCGAACCACTCCTTGTCCGGATTAAAGCCGTATGTGCGCGCAAAATAGTCGGTAGGCGGAAAATCGAACGTCCACATTTTTCCGGTATCAAACTGCCCGGCGCGAACGGTGTCGAGGTTGATCGTCGACGACTCGGGCCTTGTCGTCTGCTGCATCGAGCATCCGGAGAAGACAAGACCGGCGAAAATGACTGTCGATATCAGATGGAATAGTTGGCGACGCATGGGGGACTCCATGGTTGATGGTCGTGAGATGTGATGCAAATGGGGGTGAATAGTACGAAGAACATACGGGGGAAGCAACAACTGAAGAACTCCGACTTCTTCTCAGGATTGGCAAAGAAGAAGTCGGAGTTCTTGCCGCCGGGCTCTCGCCGCTTATTTCCTGCGGAAGATTGCGGCAAGAAAAAGTCCGCCGATCGCGAAAAGAAGAATGCCCCAAATGAGGTTGAGATTGATGCCGAGGGATTTTGCATAATCGTCGGGCGACGTGACCAACCCGTAGACCCCGAGGACGATGCCGTAGCCGACAAGCAATCCCCCGAGGGGAATTTTCAAATCGAAGAAATGTTTTTGAGAAGCCGGTCCGCTCATCGAATCGTTCCTCTACCAGAAAATGAGATTGAGTATCACCATGACGACAAGAGCGAGAGAGCCCCACACCTCGGGCCGCCGGAGAAATTTCGTTTCCTTTTCCCCGGCGGGCTTCAATCCGTACACAAGGCCCTGAAGTTCGGCTTCCGGCTTTGGCATTGTGACGAGCGAGACCAGAATGCTGACGACAAAATCGGTGAGCCAGGCCCACCACGCCTGGTAGAAATTCGCCCCCATCTCGCTCGCGTAATGGAGAATGCCGGCGCGATACAGAAGATAATGTGTGACCGCGGCGCTGATCCCGGCGAGCAATCCCCAGAACCCGCCCCACGGCGTCGTTCGTTTCCAGAACATTCCGAGAAGGAATGTCGCAAACAGCGGAGCGTTGAAGAACGAGAAAATGAGCTGCATGTAATCCATGAGATTGGGGAACGAGCTGACGATGTAGGCCGTCCCGATGCTCACGAGAATTCCAAACACGGTCGCGTACCGACCCATCCGGAGATAGTGCGCATCCGGCATGTTCTTCCGGATGTAGCTCGAATAAATGTCGTAGGTCCAGACGGTGTTGAACGCCGTGACGTTGCCCGCCATGCCCGACATGAAGCTCGCGAGCAGTCCGGTGATGGCGAGGCCGAGGACGCCGTTGGGGAGATAATGGGCGAGGAGCAGCACGAGCGCCGAATTGTAGTCGG
Source organism: Bacteroidota bacterium (assembly GCA_035499415.1). Taxonomy (GTDB): domain Bacteria; phylum Bacteroidota; class Ignavibacteria; order UBA10030; family UBA10030; genus DATJYV01. The sequence goes on along the minus strand of DATJYV010000229.1, from coordinate 2,673 downwards.
GATTTGTGCCTGCGTTCAGCTGATATTCGGGCAGAACGGCGACGGCGACAAGCCCCGGGATGACGACGATGATGGGGACGAGGATCTTTGGAAACGCGGCAAGCAGGGGCGTCCGCTGGGCGGCGGCGAGGTTTTCAGACGCGAGCGCACGCTGGACCACGAGGAAATCGGTCGTCCAGTAGCCGAAGGAAAGGACGAAGCCGAGACCGAGCACGACGCCGAGCCAGTCGACTCCGAGCGGGTTGGTGGCGGAACTTCCCATGGTCTTCCAGACGTGGAAGAACGATTCGGGAAGTTTCTGCGCCAGTCCGGAAAATCCTCCGGTCGCCTTGAGCCCGATGTAGACGAGCGGGAGCAGGCCGAGCCAGATGAGGAAGAACTGAATGACTTCGTTGTAGATGGATGACGAGAGCCCGCCCCAGAAAACATAGAGGAGGACGACGAGAGCGGAAAGGAGGATGCTGTATGTCAGGGACCAGCCGAGCATCAGCTCGAACAGCAGCGCCATGGCGTACATGCTGATGCCGCTCATCAAGACCGTCATGAGCGCAAAAGAGACGGCGTTCAGCGCACGCGTTGCCTCGTTGTACCGGTGCTTGAGATACTCGGGAACGCTCTTGACTTTGCTTTGATAGTAAAACGGCATCATGAACACGCCGAGGAACACCATGGCGGGGATCGCGCCGATCCAGTAAAAGTGGACGGTGAGAATTCCGTACTTCGCCGAGTTCGCCACCATGCCGACGACCTCGAGTGCGCCGAGGTTCGCAGAGAGGAACGCGAGCCCCGTGATCCAGCTCGGAAGCGAGCGGCCGGAGAGGAAAAAATCCTCGCCGGTTTTCATGTATTTCTTCAGTGCGAAGCCGACAAAAATCGTCACGAAGACATATCCCCCGATGATCAGGTAGTCGATAACGTTAATGTTGAGCGCCGATTTCATCGCAACCCCCTCGTCGTGTCGGCGGGCGGGCTCCCTGCGATTCGGAATACCCGCGCGTCCGCCCAATCGGCGTGGTCGTAATCGATTCCGTCGCCGGCGTCCGACACTTTGAGGACGAGGCGCCGCACGTTCGGCAGCGGAATGTCGCACACCGACGGTTTGTCCGTCCGTTTCTTGACGCCGCTCTGCCATAGAATTTTCCCGTCCCCCATCACCCAAAATTCCACGCTTGCTCCGGCGGCATTGCCGACCTCGTCGTCGATTCCGACCGACGCCCGGAATCGCGAAAATATTCCGTGCAGGTTGAAGACAATTTCAGAGTTCGCATGCGTTCCGATGCCGCGGCCGTACGAAACGCCGCCGACGCGAATCAGATTTCCCGCGACCGACCGATCCATCCTCACACTTCCCCATCCCGCTGTTGCCGTCGACGGTTCGAGGTCGCTCAAATATATTTCGTCCGGGAGAATGTCCCGCGCTGTAAAGCGAATTTCCGCGGACCTGGCTCCAGACGTTCCATCCTGCCAAACCGAGTTGACCGAAATATTATACGACGAATCGAGGGAGATACCGCGGATGGGAAAAGAATTTGTCGTCGTGTATCCGAGCAAATCGCCGTTCAACCTGACTTGATATCCGCAATTCAGATAATAGTCGTCGCTCCAGCGGACGGTGACGCCGTCGAGGCCGAGGGGCTCAACCGCCAGATCCTCCGGCCTGCCGGGGCGAAATCGGTATGTCGGAGCGGGTTCAAACTCGACCATCCAATCGATCCTTCCCGTTTTCGGAGGAATGAATCTGACAGAAGCCCAACCCTGATGGTTGGAGAATGATTTCTGGGCGCCGATTGCGGCGGCAGATGAGACGCGGAAATTTCGTCCGCGCTCGAACGCGAAGCGAAGCTCGTACGGGATTTTGCCGACCACACGGCTCGTCCCCCGGTAGACGAGGGAAACGGAGTCGAATGAAGCGGATTCAACGTCGACCCAGCCCTGCGTGATGTGACGGCTTGTGGAAACCAACTGGATGCTCCGGCGGACGGGAACGAGCGAAAGGACGCGGCATGATGTCGGAGGAATCGTCAGGGCAATTCCCTTCTCCCACGCCCCGAGATATTCCTTGTTCCAGAAATCGAAGACGTGAATCAATGCTCCCTCTTCGAGGCCGAGGTCTTTCCATCCGATAAACGTCGAACGCACGCGGTCCTCGTCGAAATTGAAGGCGGCGACGACGTCGTACGGTTCGTGCAGGTGATTGACTTTCAAATCCCAAATATGCTTATCCCTGTGCGACGGGAAAAGGTCGAGCGGTCTGATGTCGACTGCGGGAAAAACGGAGCGAAGGATTTCCACGCGTTCGTCCGGGAGGTCGGGGAGCCGGTCGCTGGCCATGAGGGCCTGGCCGGTCATTCCAAACAGGGTTGCCCATGCGCGCGCCTGGTCGAGGGAGAGAGGGGAGCGCAAAAGCATGACATCGGGGTCGCAATACCAGACGACGTTGTGGAGAAAGTACCACTTCATGGTCGTCGAGAGCGCTTCCCGGAATCCCGACCAACCGAGGACCACATCCCCGCCCGTGCGCGAACCGTTCATGATCCCCGAGCCCTGGAGGGGAATTCCCCAGCAACCCAGCAGGTACCGGTTCCCGCCGATCGCCGAGCGAATGGACATGAGCGTCGACCGATAGAGGGAATCGGAATTTGCGGATGGATGAGCGAAGAGGTCGTGTTTCTT
>DATJYV010000228.1:0-7358 GCA_035499415.1 Bacteroidota bacterium | reverse complement strand
TTCCGCACACGAAGTCGGCCGCGAGATCTTTTTCTCCATCTCCATCATCATCCTCGCCTATCTCCCGATCTTTTCCTTTCAGCGCGTGGAGGGGAAGCTCTTCACGCCGATGGCCTACACTCTGGCATTTGCGATTACCGGGTCCATGATCGTCGCTCTGACGCTCATTCCGGTACTGATGACGATGATGTATCGCAGACACTTCAGCTCGGAGAACCCCCGGCCCATCGAATGGCACAATCCCGCGTATGCTTGGCTCGAGCGTCGTTATGAGCGATTGCTCGAATACGTCGGGAAGCACGCATCGGCCGTGGTTGCCGGGTCGTTCGGTATCGTTCTGGTTGTCGTCGCGCTCGGCGTGCGCGGTATCGGGACTGAATTCCTTCCCGAACTCGATGAAGGGGCGTTCAATATTCGTTGCTTCTTTCCTGTCGGCATCTCGCTGAACGAAGCAAACAAGTACTGCAAAACAATTCGCGAAACCCTCTGCCGACATCGCGAAGTGAATGTCGCAATCACACAGCTCGGGAGAAACGACGACGGCACGGATCCCTACGGTCCGAACCGGCTCGAGATCCTCGTGGGCCTCAGGAATTATTCAACGTGGACGGACAAAATATCGAAAAGAGAACTCCTCCTGCAGATCAAGCAGGAGCTCGAGGAGGCGGTCCCCGGCACGCTGATATCGTTCTCTCAACCGATCCTCGACAACGTGACGGAAGCCGTCACCGGCAGCGTCGCCGACCTCGCGATACTTTTGAACGGCGACGATCTCGGCCGGATGAGGCAGGAAGCCGACTCCATCCTCGCGGTGATCAAGGAAATCCCGGGAGCGACAGAGTTCGGGATCGAGCAGGAAGCCGACCAGGCACAGCTTGCCATCGACATCGACCGGACTGCGACGGCCCGGTTCGGAATCAACATCAGCGACATTCAGCGGATGATCGAAGCGGCGATCGGCGGGAAGGTCGTGGGCAAGTTATATGACGGAGCCCGCCGGTTTGATATCGTCGTCCGGTATTCGAATGAGTATCGCGGGTCCGTGGAAGCCGTGCGTAATCTTATGGTGACGTCCAATTCGGGCGCCCGAATCCCCATGTCGCTGCTCGCGAGTATCCGCATGATCGACGGTCCGACGATCATCCAGCGCCAGGACGGGAAACGCCAGATATCGGTACGGACGAACATTCGCGGACGCGACCAGGGAAGTTTCGTGGCCGAAGCCGAGCGCCTCGTCCAAAGCCGCCTCGCGCTGCCCCGGGGATATTCCCTTTCCTGGGGAGGCCAGTTTGAAAATCTCGCCCGCGCCGAACAACGTCTCGCGATCGTTATTCCCATTACCATCGCCATCATCTTTCTCATCCTCTTTTCCCTCTACAAAAATATTCGTCATGCGTGTATCGCCCTCTCCTGCATCCCGCTGGCGCTCATCGGAGGGATCGCGGCATTGCTTCTGCGGGGCTACCATTTCAACGTCTCCGCCGGCATCGGATTCATCTCCCTCTTCGGCGTATCGATTATCGCCGGCGTCCTCTTCGTGTCCCGGACCAATCGGTTGATCGAAGACGAAGGGTTCGGCGTTGCCGACGCCGTCCGGAAGGCCTCCCTGATCCAGCTCCGGCCGAATCTCATGACGATCCTCCTCGCGCTTCTGGGGCTCATCCCGGCCGCAACGGCCACGGGCATCGGGTCCGACGTGCAACGCCCGCTCGCCACGGTGATCGTCGGTGGACTTTGTTCGGCTCTTCTTTTAACTTCCCTCACTCTTCCCGCTCTTTATTTGTTCGTCGAGCGCGGCAAGGGCAAGGAGGGTCAAACTCAACCAGGGAGGGTGTGATGCTCGAGCTTTCAATTTTTCTCGACGAGGACGATTTGCACGAGGGCAAACCAATGCACGAGTACATCATGCGGTACTTGATGCATCACGAGATACGCGGTGCGTCGATATTCGAGGCGATGATGGGATACGGGGCAAGACATCATCTCCACATGCCGCGAAAGCTGGGAGGAGGGGATGAAAATCCGTTGATGATCCTCGTGGTCGACAGCGAACAGAAGATCCGCAGTTTGATCCCCCACCTCAGGGAAATTTTGAGCGAAGGGTTGATGGTGGTGAAAAAGGTTGAGACCGCCTGACCTCGCGTTCAAAGGGGGCGTCGGAATGGACAAGCGCAGCTTCTGCGCCCGCTAGAGATGCAGGATCACCTTGACGAACGCATTGCGTCCCATCTCGTAAATGCCCAGATGTCCGTTCGGCGATGAGGTATAATACTCTTCGTACTTGAGCCGGTCGAGATTCGACTGGTAAGCCGCGTCGAAAAGGTTGTTCACACCGAGCTGGAGTTCCGTAACCGACGTGAACGTGTTTCGCAAATCGGCGGAAAAAAGGAGATTGACCAGGGCGTAGCCGGAGGTCGGTGTCTCGGTGTTGTCGAGACCGAGATACCGGTCCTGACGCGCCGCCAATTCCAGCTCCCCCCTCGCGGTAACGGTCGGCATGACGCCCGAACCGGTGGAAACTTCCTGTTGAACCCCGGATCGGAGCTTCATCGGCGGGATGAACGGAAGATACTCCCCCTCGACCCCCTTCCCCGCGTACCGCGCGTTTCGGTTGTAGCCAAAGACCATCTCAAACGCATTGTCGACCGTCAACCCGCCCCACGCTGCGGGATGCAATCCAAGCGTCGCCTCCATTCCGAAAAGCTGGGCTGACGACTGCTGGTACCGGAACGTCCTGTTCCCGGAGACCACGACGACCGGATTCCCGGCGGCGTCGAGGGCCTGGGCCAGGTAGATGTAATTTTCGATCGAGTTGTTGAAGCCGCTGACCGACGCGGACAAATCTTGCTCATCCGCCGCGAGACCGACGTCCTCCTGAAGATTGAATTCGGGCGCAAACGAGGAATTCCCCAGATAGACGATGTGGGCGCCGGGGTCGAGTCCGTTTGAGGCAAGTTCCGTCATGTTCGGCGCGCGATAGCCGCGCGCAATGTTCGCGCGAACACTCAGATCATTTCCGAGCGCGTACGTCGCGCCGATGCTGAGCGAAATGCCGTTAAATGCCCGTTCCATCGAGGCGAACTGAAGTGTTGCTCCCGCCGTGTCCGACGGCGCTGCGCGGTAGTAGAAGCCATTCGTCCGATTCGGCTGAAGATACAGCGCGTCGGTCTGGAGCGTGCGAATGTCGTAACGAAGGCCTCCGCTGACAACCCAGCCGTCGGATTTCCATTCCATGAATGCATACGAGCCGATGTCGAAGAGATGATAATCGGGAATGGGAAAGTCGGTCGCGTCCTTGTTCGTGTTCATCTGATACATTCCGTTGACCCCGACAGTCGTTTGGAGATTCCACGTGTTCGAAACGGAGCATCGGAGGCCGTAGTTCACGGTTTGAAGCTGGACGTACAAACCCGCCTGACCGGGGTCGGTGGGGTGGTCGAATTCCCGGCGCACATTCTCCTGATATCCGACGAGCGCTTCTATTTCGCCAAAGCGGAGCTGGTACCGATTTTCCGAAATTGCGCGCAGATGCTGGATGTGTTGATGGAGGGCGTTGATCTGGTATGAATTCAACACGTTATCCGGCACGATGGGACGATTCTTAATGTCGTCGAAAGGAATTTCCGCAACCTGCCCGGTGAACCTCCGGGTTACGGAATCTCTGCTGCCGTCCGGTATCTCCTGCAGGTCGTCGTACACGCTGAAGATCATGCGGCTGTAGCCGCGGTCTGAAATGACACCGACAAGGCCGGACCCATTCGCCTCCTGGAATCCCGTATTGTAAACGCGTCCGTCGACGCTGTTCTGGTAGCTGCGCGCGAGACGGAAGGATCCCCGGGCCGACAATTGCCAGAGATGGTCGCTGTAGTCAATTTCCAGTCCGTCCCCTACCAGCCCGTTGTTCCCCTGATACTCGGAAAGAAACTTGCCGCGGACGATTCCGTCAAGTTCGTTCGGCACGGGAGATTGGAGACTGACGACGCCTGCCAGAGCGTCGGAGCCGGCCATGAGACTTGCCGGGCCTTTGATGACGTCGGCCCGCTCGATGTGGTAGGAATCCACTTCGAGTCCGTGCTCATCCCCCCACTGCTGCCCCTCCTGCCGTACGCCGTCGTAGAGCGTCAGCACGCGGTTGTACCCGAGTCCGCGGATGAAGGGCTTGGAGATATTCGGGCCCGTCTTGACGGCTTCGAGCCCGGGAACGTTCCGGACCAGCACGTCGATGATATTGTTCGTGTTGGTCTGTTCGATGAGCTTCGACGGAACCGTCGCGTGGGCGAGAGGATCTTCATTCGCCTCATCGGAGAGAATCAATCCTGTCACCACGACCTCGCTCATCGGCTTGATGTCGGCATGAAGAGCGAAGGTGTACGATCTTCGCGAGAAATCGACGGACAGCGTATCCGGCCGGTAGCCGACGCAACGGGCGACGAGCTTGCTGCGGCCGTCGGCTGTTCTGAGCTCAATCGCAAAATTGCCCGACTCATCCGTGGTGGCGCCGCCGCGGTAGTCCGACAACATGACCACGCAGTATGGTATCGGCAGACCTGTCTCGGCGTCGGTCACCTTGCCGGTGATCGTCTGCTTTTCCTGGCCGTGAAGAAGGGTTTGAAAGAAGAGAACAAGAAAGAGGTATCGCATCAAGAGGAGCATTGGAAGAGGGAATGGGCCTGTATTCTCAGAGGTGAACGCGTCGGAGCGTTCATTTGGCCCTGAGGAGTAGTACGGGGACCCGCACACTGTGTCTTACCCGGGTCACCGTCGTGCCGAGGAACAGGTCGGCGACAAACCGATGACCGTGCGTGCTCATCGCGATCAAGTCGCATCCTTTCTCTTCGACCCATTTGACAATTTCCTTGGAGGGCTCGCCGTATGCCAGTTCGGCCTCCGTCGCGATTCCCGCCGCCTCGAATTCGGCCCGCACATTTGCCAGGTAGGCGTTGTCTTCCGTGATTTCGACGCTGACGGCGTCCGGCCCGTACGTCCTCGCCGCCCATCCGTCCGCGACGTGGAGCAAAACCACGCGGCTTCCGGCAAACTTCGCGAGTTTCGTGATGTGCTCGATGATCGTCCGGTCGCTTTTCGTTCCGTCCAGCGTCACGAGAATCGTTTTATACATGCGGCCCTCTTTCAATAAAGCCAACGTCGATCGCAAGTCTTCGGCATTGCTTCCCGCGCCGGATTTTATCTCCCAACGATGACCCCCCATGCAACTTTGAAAGAGTCCGGCAGACCGTAAATGTCCATCGCAGTGATGAGAAGTGCGCTCCCCCATCCGGCGAACATCAGAAACCAGCCATTCTTCCACGCGCCCATCCGCTTTCCGGAACTCGTGAACTGAAGGAGCGGAAACATTGCGAACGGAAGCTGGAGCGCAAGCACGACCTGGCTGAGCGTCAGAAGCTCGTTCACGCTGGAATTACCGTGGAGGCCGATGACAAGGACCGCCGGAAGTATTGCGAGTAGTCTCGTAATAAGCCGTCGCAGCCACGGACTGATCCTCCAATGCATGAATCCCTCCATCACGACCTGGCCGGCAAGCGTACCCGTGATGGTACTGCTCTGGCCGCTTGCAAGAAGAGCGACCGCAAACAGCGTACTTGCAGCCGTCATCCCCAGCAAGGGCGCAAGCGTCAGGTATGCAACGCGAATCCAGTCCGCGTTGGACCCGAACGTGACGACGCCCGTGCCCGGGACGACGACGTTTTCCCGCCCAAAGAAAATCATCGCGGAGAGCACCAGGATTGCGGCGTTGACAAAGAACGCAATCGTCAGGGCGCCGACGGCGTCGATCGTATTGAATCGAATCGCACGCCGCATGGAAGCTTCGTCTTTCTGAAGTTTTCGGCTCTGCACAAGCGCGGAGTGCAGGTAAAGATTATGCGGCATCACCGTCGCGCCGATGATGCCAATCGCGACGTAGGTCATTCCCACCTGTCGAAGGCCCGGAACAAGCAGCGCCTGCCCCATTTCCAGAAAGTTGGGCTGAGTCCGGGGGAGAATGAATATTTCGATGAAGTAGCAGACTCCGATCGTGGACACGAGGAGGAGAACCACCGCTTCGATCGTGCGCATGCCGAAGCGCTGCAGGGCGAGAAGAAGGAGCACGTCGAACCCGGTGATGATCACCGCCCAGAGAAGGGGGATGTGAAACATCAGGTTGAGGGCAACGGCACTCCCGAGTACCTCGGCAAGGTCGCACGCTCCGATGGCGACCTCGCTCATCAGCCAGTTGGGCCAGCGGGTCCAGCCCGGGTACCAGTCGCGACAACATTGCGCAAGGTCTTTTCCCGTCACCACGCCGAGGCGCGCGGAGATTACCTGCATGAATATCGCCATGAGGCTTGCGAGGCCGACGACCCACAATAATCCGTATTTAAACTGCGCTCCGCCGAGGAGGTCGGTTCCCCAGTTTCCCGGGTCCATGTAACCCACGCTGACGAGCAGCGCAGGGCCGACGAACGCACGCCACTGCTTCCAGAAGCCGGCATCCACCCGCGGAACCTCAACGCTTCCGTGTATCCCCTCGAGCGAAAGATGGCCGGCCCCGGCCGGTTTGGCTTCAGCGGTCTGCAGCTCCCCCCGTTCACTTCTCTCAAAGAAGTTCTTGTTCATCCTCTTCCTGTCTCTTCCTTCGATGGATCGTTCAGCAAAGCTGAACTTGCCTGCCCCGTGCTTCGTGACGGGCTTTCAGCATCTCATTTCCCAGGCAAATCAGACCCTGAAACTCAGCCAGAGGCTGATGGGACTTCGGCCCAAAGTTCAGGGTGACGGCCTCTTTTTGGTTCTGAACTCAAGATGCTACCGTCATTCCGAACTCGTTTCGGAATCTGACCTCCTGAGCCTGATTCATTTGGATTAAATCAGACCCTGAAACTCAGCCAGAGGCTGATGGGCCTTCGGCCCAAAGTTCAGGGTGACGCGATCCGGGTTTTTGATATAGCTTCTAGTCGACTTCTACAAAGACATTCTGCGCCAGCTTGGAGCTGATGAAACGCTCTTTCCCTCCGACATCGACGCGCAGCGAGCCGTCGAAATCCACCTTATCCTTCACGCGGATTTTTTTTCCGAGAGCGATGCCGAGCTTCGAGGCATACTGCAGGATTTCGGGACTCGAATCGCTGACGCGGCTGACGACCACCGTTTTTCCCTCTCCGACGTCCGACAGCGGCGCCCGTCCTCCTTCTACCACCTTCCCTTCGACGGTCGGGATCACATCTCCGTGCGGGTCGCGGTCCGGAAACCCGAGCAGTTCATCGATCCGCCGCTCGAGCCGGTCGGACGTGATGTGCTCGAGGCGCTCGGCCTCCTCGTCAATCTCGTCCCAGTGGTATTTCAGGATCCGGACAAGAAAGAGC
>DATJYV010000227.1:0-4570 GCA_035499415.1 Bacteroidota bacterium | reverse complement strand
GTGATATCCGCCATAGACGAGCCCGTCCTCGAATATCACGTACCCGTAGCTGCCGATCGGTAATTCGAACCCCTCGGCATCCGCGGTGTACGGGTTCAAGGAACCGTCTCCGGTATTGCTGTAGTAGTTCATGACGTTATTGATCAACATCGGCATATACAAGTCATTCGCTTCACTCTTGGTGAGCTTTCGGCCCTTCGTTGGTCCCTGGGGGCCTTCAGCACAAAGCAATGCGGAAAGGAATGACATTAATATTAATTCTGCTGACGCTCGAAACAGTGTCTGAACGTTCATTGTTCATCCTCCTCTGCCCCCACGCGATTACCACGACAAGCGCGGGCGCATGAAATTTTCAACGGCGTCTGGCGATGACAAGAACGGAAATGCGCGGCAGCGGCAGGAAGTCGGAGGGATGAGCTGCGGAGAGAAACTTTCAGTTCTCGAAAGAAAACCATTCGGACCCCCTTGGAACCGACCCCCAAAACCTTGCCAGAACCTCGCGGGCGATTTCCCCGCTACAGAGCAATCAGATTTGCAAATACGCGATATGCGCCCGGGACAACATTCGCGAGTTGCGCGTCCGCGTTCAGCGCTACCAGGGTCACCCGACCTTTGCCAGCCGCCGTCGAAGCGACGAGCGGTTCCCCGGCTTTATTCTTAAGGAGGACCGCCCACGACCCGCCGGATGACAGGCGAATAGTACCAAACGCTTTCGCAAAAAGCCAGCCATCCCAGTCGTTCGCCGTGAGAACATTTGGCGTGCGTGAGATTTGATTCCCGGCTTCAAGGAGCGGCACTTCTGATTTCAACGTCGGGTTCGTGACGATGAATCCCGCGCCCGGGGCAATCGCAGCGAGGAGGCTGTCGGTGGTGAATTGAGGAAGGACGATCAGATGTCCGCCTGCCGCCACCCATGCCGTCAATTGTGCGCCAAGCGAATCCGCAGCCGACCCCGACTCGCGGTCGATGATGAGCACGTTACACGCCTTTAATGACGACGGGGCGTCCGAATATCCAAAGCGCCTCCACGTCATCCCCAGATTTGAGAATCCGACCGACAACGCGCTCACTCCAAACGCGGAAATAAACCCGACGGCCTTGGACGAATCGATTGCGACATCGAACGATTCAACCAGAAACGGAGTTCTCAATCCGCCTCCGAGGTCGACCCGAGACAGATACGTACCGGGCGCGAGCGGCGCTTTGAGCTGAACGGTCATTGTGTCACGGACGGACGAGTATCGCGTCGGAAGGACGAAATGCTTTGACGACGGCAGGAAGATGGAGTCCTTCAATTGCACATCGCCGGCGGTTAAGTCTCGGCTGTAGTTTTCGGCCTCGAACTCAAGCGATTGCCGGGGCACTGCCCTGATTCGTTCGTTGACAAGGTCGAACGTATGACGGGGGGCAACACGCAACGGGATTTCGCGCTGGTAGATAAAATTATTCTCGCGCTCGGGCGCCCGGTGGACGATCGCATACAACAGACTGGTTCCGAGTTCCCGGAGCAGAATGCCCGGATGAAACGCCGGCGTGTCATACACCAGATCCTTCTGCGACAAGATTTCAAAGGTCGACGGCGTCGAAAAAGGAAATGTCTTCTTGTCGCTCTCGTTGATGATGAACTGGGGGGACTCTTTTGGAAAGAGAATCTGCGTGGAGCCGCCGGCGACGGAGACCTTCATGCTGTCGAATTTCAGGATGAATAGTGTCATCGTCGAGATGACCGGTTCCTGAAATGTGAGGTAGACATGGAGGTCGAGCAAAGAGCACCGCAGATCCTCCGCCGCTCTCTTCCATTTGCCGATCTGTTTGCGTTCCGGAGGAGTGAATGTGATCGCTTCGAGTCGGATGGCGCGGTCCAGGGTATCGATCACGGCTGAGAGGGGCTTCAAGAGAGATCGACCCTTCTGTTTTTCCGCCCTTGCACAAAACTGGTCTACCGTTACGGCAATCTGGCGCACGCGCGGGGACTCGAACGGCAATCCGCGCTCCAATGAGGGACCTGTCTTTCGGGATTGGGAATAGACGAGCCCGTACCTTCCTGCGGTTTGCGGCTCACGTTTAAGCTGAAAGCGAAGACTGCGATAAAGCCCGGCCCCTTCATCAGAAATAGCCTGGATCGTCTTTCCACTCAGCGGCTCCCGCACGCGGGTTGAAGCGGAAAACTGTTTTCCCCTCCCCTCGCTGCCACTCACGATTTCCCGAATCGTAAAGACATGCCCGTGCCCTTCCGTCCCGAGACTTTTTCGCCTGCTCTCCTGAAGCCGGTTGATCCGGAGAATCTCCGCGCAAACATACGATTCCATTTTGCCATCCGATGCGCCGGAGGTCGACGAACCGGCTATCATCACGACGTCGGGCGCCTCGTCGGTCAGCACGTCGGCCAGCTGAAGGCGAAGCGAATCGCGATTCCAGACTGTTGAGAGTTCGGATGTATCGGCGACGGGGCCGGGGTCGATAAAATTCAGAAACCGGCAATGCCAATCGAACAACGTCGCGACTGCCGTGGCCTCTTCCTTCCGTGTTCCGACCGTTCTTCTCGCTTCTTCGTAGCCGATATCATCCGGGAGAGATTCGCCGTTCGTCAGATAGACAACACCGATGCGATAACCGGAGTGCAAACGAAGATACGCCAGCGTCGGCAAATCCTCCTGGCCGGGGCGGATGGCAACCATGAGTACCCCGAGCGCACCATGAAGGTCCCGGACGCACCGCGCGGGAGCATTCCGACCCGTGTCGGGGAGAAATGCGGTCCGGGACTGTGCGGACGCGCGCCCGGTCCAGACCAGACAGACCGCCGTGAAGACGAACAACCAGCCGATACGTCGAGCGGGACAAAACAGGGAGAATGAGGAACACATAGTCAGCGCCTGCGCGTTAAACGGGGGAGAAATAAAAAGGAAGGTTGGACGACATACCAACCTTCCTTTTGATTATTGCTTTTAGGGAGCGGCTCAGAATCCGAGCGTCACGCTGATGACGTTGTTCGCGCTCAGAGTCTTGAGATGCCGATAGCCGTAGTCCACATTGGCAATGGCGCCGCCGAGATCCAGGCGAACCCCGACGCCGAACGAGTAATCATACTGATAGGTGTCGAGTCCGGAATCCGTGGTGGATGTCGGCGCAAAGGAGTAGCCGCCGCGCAGGAACACGGTATTCTCGAAATTATACTCGCCACCCAACTTCCACTCGTCGTCGTCGAAGTTGTTGTTCTGGAAATTCCCGCCAAGCGTGAGCACGTCGGAGTCGGTGACATTGGCGAGATACGCAAGTCCGACTTCGAGGGTTGTCGGCAGTTCGGCCGGTGCGGTCGTGATTGCCAGATAGTTCGCGGGCCGCAAGTCGGCTGCAGAAGTCGCCTGGACGAGCAGGTTCGACCCTGAGAAGTTCAACTTGGAACCCACGTTCTTCACGGCGACCCCGAGGTGCAGACCCTGCAGGCCGATTCCGTTGTACTGGATTCCTCCGCTAAACGCGACCGCGGAGGCCGAGGTGCTCTGGATTTGCTCGGAAATGACCGTAATCGTTCCGCCGAAATCCACTTTGTCGCTCAGGGCGTTTGCATACGTCAAGCCGATGTTGACGAACGTCGGTGAGTAGGTCTCTCCGGTTCCGTCCGGCAAGGCGTCTGTTGTAACCGGAATGTCGCCGAATGCGATCGACTTCATCGAAAGCGCGAACTCTCCGATTGAACCCGCCTTGAACCCGACGGCGCCATATGAAACCCCGATGTCGGCGATATATGACATCTGCGAAAATGTGGCTTCCGCACTGTTCGTCATTTTTGCCAGCCCGGCGGGGTTCCAGTACAGTGCGTCCACGCCGGATGCAAAAGCGATGGACGAGCCGCCAAGGCCGACGCCAGCCGCGCCGACCGGGATCATCAACTCCTGACCTCCGGCGGTCCCGACGCGGTTCCTATCTCCTGCGATTGCCGTCGTATACACCAGCGCAACCAACACCGGCCACAGGAGCGATTTCCTCAATACGCTGTTCATACAATCTCTCCTTCTAGGTTAAGAAGTTCCATTAATATCGGTCAAGGTATTGTTGCTCTGGTATAACGGCCAGTTTCAGTGTCTTGCTGGTACCCAATCCCGGCATGTCAACATAGAGTATGTACATACCAGCCGCCACGGGTAATCCTGCCTGGTTGTTGAGGTCCCACTGGTCAAATTGCGAGCCATTGGTGTGCAGGATCGTCCGCACCAACTGTCCGGCGAGGTTGAAGACCCGGATCTTCACATCCGCCGTCAGCGGCAGATGGCTGATCGTCACAAACCGATGATACTTGTCGGTCTCCTGCGGGTTCACGCCGAAATACGGATTCGGGAACACGTTGATGCTCGAGACGGCGGTCTTGGCCAGCGACGAACTGTTGACCGTCGGTGCGTACGCCGCGGTGTTCGCAACGAACTGAATCACGCCCGGTACGACCGGCTTATTCGTGACGACCTTGATGATCGTGCCCGCCGGTGGAAAGTAACCCGTCCCTTTGACGTCGGTGATTAAGAACCGGCCCAAGAGCGTCGTGGTCGGAGCATTATCGGCGATCGTCGTCGGACTC
>DATJYV010000226.1:0-6376 GCA_035499415.1 Bacteroidota bacterium | reverse complement strand
AAATTCAGCGATGCAGGCGTGACCGTGAGGAAACCCTTGTCATCCAGGGAATCCACGGTGACGCCCGTGACCTGGACGGGATTTCCTGCGCTGTCCTGGAGCGATAATCTTGCATTGATCCCCAGCGCGTTCAGAGGATTGCTGAAGACGAAACACAGGTCCGAATACGAAGAAACGCCCGTTTCATTATCATGGGGATAACTTCGAAGCAACGAGATGGTCGATGGAGGAGCGGATTCGGTGGTGAAGGAGAATTGATATGCGCTGCCGCCGATCCCGTCTCCGTTCCGGCCGATCGATGTCGCAAGGGAAATAGATTTGGCGCTGGTATCGACTTTGACGGCGTAAACCGTCGAGGGGCTAAAGAGAGCGGAAGGTATGAACGTGAGCACCGAATGAGACCCGTTCCACTCAAAGGATCCGCTGATGGGCGGCGTGATCGAAAAGCTTGCGATGGTCGATCCGCTGTCCATGGCGGTACTGAACGCCATGACGACCGGACGATAAAGTCGTACGTTTTCCTGGCCGACCTGGGGCGAGACGCTGACGACTCTCGGCGAAGGCATGTAGCTGTTGACGAGTTGCATGTAGTACGTCCAATTCCAGTACGGGCCCGGGTCGGTATGGTCGTTGCAAGTCGGGTCGATCGCCGGTATGCCTTGCGCCCGGAGCAGCGGATTGTACACGTTGTAGATCCAGGAGACCCACGCACTATTCTGCCACTCGTCATGTCCGATAATGTGGTCCCGGTCCACCGGGATTGAATATTTCGCGCAAAGATATGCCGTGAGACGCGCCGACGACCTGTACAGTGTGTCGGTGTACCAGGCAGGATTGCTCACAAAACCCTCGTGCTCGGTTCCAAACATGTACAGGTTCCAGCAGCGCACATGCCAGGCCCAGTATTTTTCCTCCACCATCTGGGTAATCTCGCCGGCAGGTGCGTCGGCTGAATCGTCCTTCAATCCGTTCACGCAGTAAAAAACGCTCGCAGTGGTGGAGGACTGCTGGAAATACGCAATGACCGGCAGATAGTAGTCCTCCATGTCGTGCTCGATGACGAAGCTCTTGGGATATCCGGAAGTGTACCAGTGTCCGGGATACGCCTGGGCCCATTTTGCGAGCGGGTAATCGGGCTGTGCTGTAACTTTACTGGAAGACTGAGCACCGGACGGTATTGCGTCGCGGGAAAGGAGCTGCGTTTTCTTCACGGCGGCCCGGATCGCTCCGAGGTCGACTGCTCGCGCGTCCCAATTGATGTGATAACCGTGATAGCCCTTCGCCATTTGCGTGTAAATATCCAGCGCATGCTGTTGTGCCAGTGCCGGCGTCGGGAGACCCGAATACCGTGCGATGGCGTTCCGCCAGCTTTCCAACGATCCGGCATTCGTCCCTTCGGGAAGAGGCGTGTTCAGGTAATACCAGCGGAGCAGGGCGGCAGCGCCGCGCACATTTTGACGCATGTCTGCTTTGAGCACTTCGGGGCTTTGCGCGATGAGGTTGGCCGCCAGTCGGAGTGAATGTCCCATGAAATCGTCGTCTCGCAGCGACATGATGCCGTACGGGTGGTGAAGGCCGATGCAGGAAACCGTATCGCCGGGAGCCCACGTGACATGGCTCCAGCGGGTTTCTGCAAACGAGATACCTTTCAGGATGTCGGGGGGGACACCGAATTCGGCCGAGGCCTGTTCGAACGCCCGAACGATTTCCGCGGAAGATTGTGCCGCACATCGGACGCACAAAAGAATCCCAAGGATAAGAACAAGCCCTGGGCGCAGGAAGAGGTATGATGGTCGCTGCAACCTCATTATTAAAGTTATATCTCGGGGAAGTCTGTTGCAAGGTCGTAAATGGGACGATATTCAGATCATATGTGGATTATTGGAATGGGAATCATTCCTTTAGTTGGTTCTCTCATTTTACGAACGCAAGATGTGGGAAGGAGCTTCGGGTGTCGAGCTTTGAGACACCGGCTGCCTTTTCCAGAGGTGCATTTAAGGCCTCGCCCCGCTCTATAATAGATTGATCTTGTGCAGGAAAAGATGGAGAGGATGACCCCTCCGCGTTTGCACGCTTTGAACACCGTCGGAAGGGTCCGCCGGGAGAACCCATCTGGCAATTTGCTTGACATTAAATTGAACTTTGTTAATATTCGTCCGTCACTGCCACAGGCGCCATCGTGCCGCCTTCGGGTTGTAGACCCTTCGAGTCCTGCAGCACAATTGACAGGAGACACCCGCAATGAGGCTTGTTACGGTCTGCCGTCAGCTTCTCCTCTCTGCCTGTTTCACTTCTTTGGTTTTCGCCGGGACGACCGGCAAAATCTCGGGGACCATCAAGGACGCCAAATCGGGTGAAGTCCTGCCCGGCGTCAACATCGTCATTGTCGGGACGAACCTTGGAGCCGCCTCGAACACCGATGGCTTCTTTGTCATCCTCAACGTCCCGCCCGGAGACTACACCCTCAAGGCGTCGCTCATCGGTTACTCCTCTGTCTCGCAAAAAGATGTCCACGTGGACGTGGACCAGACCACGACGGCCGATTTTTCCATGACCGAGACGACCGTCTCTGAACAGGAAGTCGTCGTCGTCGCACAGAAGCCGGTTGTGCAAAAGGACGTTTCGGCAAGCACCATCAATCTAACCCCTCTCGAGGTAGCGTCGGTTCCTACGGTCAGCATCGCGGGCGCCGTCGTTCTTCAGGCGGGCATTCAACCGGGTCTCGTCATCCGGGGCGCAGGTACCGACCAGACGGCGTTCATGGTCGACGGATTCACGCTCCGGGATGAACGCAACAACTCGGCTTACACGAACGTGAGTTTGACGTCGGTGAAGGAAATTCAGGTACAAACGGGCGGGTTCAACGCGGAATACGGCAACATACGATCCGGCGTCGTCAACGTCACGACCAACAGCGGGAGCACGGACCATTACACCCTGGGACTGCTCACGCGCATCGCTCCACCCCAGCCGCAAAATTTCGGCGGAGCCCTCAACTCGACGAACTTCTATTATGTCCGGCCGTACATGGATCCGGCCGTATCGTACTACGGCACGAACGACGGTGCGTGGAATGCCGCAACGAAATCGATTTACCCGACATTTGACGGATGGATCGCGGAGTCGCAAAAAACGCTCGCGGGGGGAGACTCGACGAAGTTCTTGAGTCCGACGGCCGCTCAGAAATTATGGGAATGGCAGCACCGCAAGGATTTCAGCGTCACAAAACCGAATTACAATATCGACGCCAGCCTGGGGGGTCCCTTCCCGGTCGTCAGCCAGGACTTGGGCGACCTTCGCTTCTGGGGATCGTATGTCAGCCAGCAATCGATGTACATGATTCCCTTGTCGACCGACGCCTACAGAAATTATAACGGTTCGTTAAAGCTCACGTCCGATATCGGTCCGGGGATGAAGCTTATTCTTGAGGGGATGATGGGGGAACAGACCGGGACGAGCAGCAGCAACGCCGGCCAGCCGGGGATTTTTCAGACGAGCTCGGGTATCTCAAGCGTGATGTCCGAAGTGAGCTACATCGACGCGCGGATGTTTACGCCCGAATATTGGGCTCCGACGACCGTGAAGTTCAACATGTTCGGGGCGAAGCTGTCTCATGCGATCGACCAGTCGACATTCTACAACATCGATTTCCGCGCGACCGGGTCGCGATATCACACAGACCCTGGTGCGTTGCGCGACACTTCGAAGAGCTACATGTTTGGCAATTATTACTCCGCCGACGAGGCCCCGGTGGGCTTTTGGCAGTATCCGTCCACCGCGATCGACGGGATGAGGATGAGCATTGGAATGAGCACATCGCGTGACAGCAGCTTCCTTGAAACGTATGACGGAAAGTTCGATTTGACGAGCCAGTTGAACAGCCACAACCAGTTCCAGACCGGACTCGAACTCGCTGTCACGGATAATGACGTCAACTACGCTACCGTGGAAGCGTATTTACCGACCGGGACCTCGTGGTCGCATTGGCATACGCATCCGCTCCGCGCCTCCGGATATCTCCAGGACAAAATCGAGTTCGAGGGGATGGTCGCGAATCTGGGGATTCGGCTGGACGATTCGCACGCCGGCGGACAATGGTATAACGGAAGCACGAATCCCTACTCACTCATCTTCTCCGGCTCCGACCTCGCAGGACTCGACACTGTCTCCACCAAATCGCCGACCAAGAATATTTTCGAGATTGAGCCCCGCCTGGGCGTTTCGTTCCCGGTCACCGTCGATTCGAAATTGTACTTTAACTACGGCCACTTTTATTCTATGCCAACGCCGGACGACCTCTATCTTATTCGCCGATTGACGGGGACGAACAACGTGAGTCTGGTGGCCGACCCGAATGCGCCGCTGCCGAGGACGATCGCGTACGAATTGGGGTTCGAGCAAAGCATGTTCGAACAGTATCTGATCCACGTCGCCGGCTACTACAAAGACGTGTCCGACGAGCGGACGACGACCACATACGTGAGCGCAGACGGCAAGGTGAACTATGCATTGTTCACGAACAACCTCTACGAGGATATCAGGGGCTTTGAAGCATCGATCTCCAAGAACCGGGGCGACTGGTTCCAGGGGTTCGTGAATTATACCTACATGGTTTCAACCTACGGCCAGTTCGGCTACTCGGTCCAGTATCAAAATCCCTCGGACCAGCGAACCTACGACCTGAACAATTACACGGACCTCTATCAGACGAAGCCGCTGCCGCAACCGTATGCGCGTATGAATCTTGACTTTTCCACGCCCGACGCATTCGGACCGACATGGGCCGGTGTCCAGCCGCTCGGCGGTTGGCACCTCAACATCCTCGGCAACTGGCAGGCAGGGCAGTGGTTTACATGGGCGGGGGGTGGCTCGCTCCCGGGCGTTCAGAACAACGTCGAGTGGACGGACTATGTGGACTTTGACCTTCGCGTGAGCAGAAACTTCCGGTTTGCGGGGGTCGATTTGAACTTGTTCGCGGACATTTACAACGCGTTCAACCTGAAGTATATGTCTCCGTTCTACGGGTTCTATGACGGCAACGATTTCAATGCCTACATGAAGTCGCTCCACCTGCCGGCTTCCATTGCAGGCGATTCCACGAATCCGAAACTGGGATACATCAACACGCCGGGGAATGACAAGCCGGGCGATTACCAGTCGGCGAGCAAGCCGTACATTCGCATGCCGGAGCTCTGGCAACTGGCGATGTTGAACCCGAGGAACGTATATTTCGGACTCAGATTCACGTACGATTTACCGTAGCGCTGCCAGAACGAAGACCGCAAGGCCTTCATTCCCTTTGAAAGGAATCTTGTGGAAGAACTGAAATACGTAAAGGACTCCGTACCAATGAAGGGCACGACGACTGCAGTTGCTTTTTCGAGATGGATGTCTGTAAGAGGCGCTGCCGTGGTTGGCGTACTGATATTGAGTACACCGGTGTATGCCCAGTATTCGACGAAGTGGATGGATATCGGGTCGTTTCAGAGCTTCTACTCGAGTGCAGGGTCCGAGTACGAGGAGCAAAGAGTTCTCGTGCAGCAGGACGGCGACCGTTGGCCCGCAATCTATCCGAACCAGGATATGGAAGCGGCAAAAGGGATCTGGATTGGGGTAAAGAATTGGACTGACGCATCAGGAACCTTCTGGCCCGTCAAGGTCATTCATTTCGGGCCGAGATACGATAGCGATGCGTCCGAGTTTGTGCCGGCGGGATTCACGACGACGGACAGAATCGCTCTCCCGTCGGTGATCGTCGACGGCAACACGTCGTACAACATCGTCCCCGATGTCGACAATGTCGACCCGACGATCAAACCCGACCGGTTGATCAACGACAGCATAACGACGGCGATCGGGTTGACCATGGTCAGGAAGATCATCGGTTTCGCCCAGCAGTATCACGATAACTACGTCATCTACGATTACACATTCACGAACACCGGAAACATCACCGGAACGAGCGGGCTGCCGACTCAGCATTTGGACAGTATCCGGGTCTTCTATCAGTTCCGCTACGCGGTGTGTGCCGAAACGCGATATGTCATCGGTCAAAACTCGGCGGGCTGGGGAATCGGAGCCGACAGTGACACGCGCGGTGACGGTCTCCATCCGGCTTCGCCATTCTTTGGTTCCATTGTGCGCACGAGCGAGCCGTACGGGGACGAAGACATTCGAGCTCAGTACACGTGGATGGGAAATTTCAATAATCCGTCGTACGGAAGCTATTCATTTCCGGGAATGCCGGGTCTCGGTGTTGCGGGAGCTCCCTCGAGCGACAACATCGGCGGTCCAATCTGGGCCCGTGCCCTTGCGAGCGGGCCGGGACCCGCAACAAATGACACCACGGGACGGCTCGGCTCGGCCCAATTCATCG
>DATJYV010000225.1:0-4705 GCA_035499415.1 Bacteroidota bacterium | reverse complement strand
CTTTGTTCGTGGACGCTGTAGGGTTCGAACCTACGACCTCCGCCTTGTAAGGGCGGCGCTCTGAACCAGCTGAGCTAAGCGTCCCTTTATATTTGCACACTGAACCAGCTGCCTGCCCGCCGTGCTTCACCTTGTGGCGGGAGCTAAGCGTCCTTTCCCTCCACCTTAACCTCAACCTCTACCTTTCTCTCTGCCTCTCTCCACTCTCAATATATCAACCATTGCTCCGAACATCAACCGACCCTCATCCGCGCAAATTTCCCCAAGATTCCCTCACGGGGCGATCCGTGGATGTGATGGAAGGGTGTTAACAATAACTTTCATTGGAATTGTTCTCACCCTCCCGTATCTTCGGAACGACCCTCACTCATCGCCTCCCGACTAATCGAGAAACCCCATCATGCAACAAACCTCATTGGACCGGCCTGTTCTCCCTCCCGGTTTTCGAACGAAGCGGGTCATCAACTGGACTTCGTTGGGCCTTCTGTATGCTTGCTTCTACATGACCCGATACAATTACACCGCCGTTGCGCCAACTCTGGCAGACATTCTCGGCTGGAAAAATACCGAGCTCGGGATTTTCGAATCCATGATGCCGCTCGTGTACGGCCTTTCTGTCGTACTGAACGGACCATTCGCGGACCGCATCGGCGGCAGAAAGGGGTTTCTGTTCGGGGCGGTCGGTGTGGCGCTCATGAATTTTCTCTTCGGCATGGCAAGTCTCGCCGTCGTTGCGCCGGCAGTCTGGGAAGGTACGGGCCTCGCCCGTCATGTCGTGACCGCGGCAACCCTTCGATACGGACTCTCCGGAGGGATGATTCTCACGCTGATGGCCGTCGTTTGGGGGATCAACGGATTCTTTCAGTCGTTCGGCGCTCTCTCCATCGTCAAAGTCAACGCCCAATGGTTCCACGTCCGGGAACGCGGAACGTTTGCAGGTATTTTTGGCGTCTTGATCCGCCTGGGTCTCCTGCTCGCCTTTCAGGGGGTTCCGCTCATCTTGCTCGCGTTCCCCTGGCAGTACGCGTTCTGGATCCCGGGCGCTCTCGTCGTCGTCCTGCTGCTGGAAAATTATTTCTTCATGCACGATTCTCCCAGGGATGCCGGCCTGGGCGACTATGAAACGGGAGATGAGCCGGAGGGTGAGGCCGGGAAGCCGCTCTCCATCAGATCCATCATTGCCAAAGTGTTCGCGTCGCGGGTCATGTGGACTATCGCACTCGGTTCGATGATGATCGGCTTCGTCCGGCGGAGTGTTGTGGACGCGTGGTGGCCGAAATATTTTGTGGACTTCTTCGGAGCAGACAAGTCGGCCTTTGCAACGTATCTCCCGTATGTGATCGCGACGTGGGGCATCGCGCTGGCCGGCATCGCCGGAGGTTTTGTCTTCGGCATCGCATCCGACCGGACATTCGGCGGCCGCAGGGCGCCCGTCATTACGTTCGGTTTCCTCGGTATGGCCGTCGTGCTGTTGCTCTTTGGAATTTCCGATCTGTTGCACCTCGGACCCATTTTTGCCGCATGTTGTCTGGTGCTTCTCTCGTTTTGCGTCAACGGCGCGCACGGCATGATCGGAGGAGCCGCCTCGATGGACTTCGGCGGAAAAAAGGCCGCAGCGACAGCCGCCGGGTTCTTCGACGGCGTCCAGTATTTGGCCGGAGCTTTTGTGGGTGTGGGCGTCGGCTACATCACGACAACATGGGGCTGGCAGTGGTGGCACTGGGCCCCGATTCCGTTCGCCCTCGTCGGAGCTTACGTGATGTCACGGCTTTGGAATGTCTTACCGAGGGGAAAAGCGGGACATTGAGAGAGTGGTTGGAGAGCGGCGAGAGGTGATAAGTGAATAGTAAATCGTGAATGGTGAAGGGTGAATGGAATGCACGAATGGGTCTGTCGCGCCTGAAGAGATTGCGGGGCTCGCTTCCTCATCTCTTCAAATTCCTCCATAACTTTTCCGCCACGCGATCCAGTTCATTTCCGATGAGCACCGGGTCGAGAGTTTTCTCCGGCTCGTTCTCAAACACCGCATACGGTACCTTGATCCCTTTGACGTCGATGGTGCTGGCGTCCTTCGCGGCAAGCCTCTCCCAATCGTTCGTCTTGTAGTAAAAATCCATCTTCTCGTCGGGAAGAGAGTGATACAGGATGGAATCTTCCTCACCCTTCCGGGATCGCCGTCGGTTCTTTCTCACCGATTCTTCGTACGAAACTTTGATATACACCAGCACCGCGCGCCGCAGAATATCCGCGTGAAGGAAGGAAAGCGCCTCGCCGATTCCGTTACCGCCCCCGCGGGCAAATTCAATCAGGGTCGTCCGGGAATCGTGGTACGACGGATTGCGCGCAAGCTTCTTCCGATACTCCAGGTTGATTCGCTCGATGTACAGGTTCCAGATGAATTCGTCCTTGAACCAGTACTTCTCGTCGGT
Source organism: Bacteroidota bacterium (assembly GCA_035499415.1). Classification (GTDB taxonomy): domain Bacteria; phylum Bacteroidota; class Ignavibacteria; order UBA10030; family UBA10030; genus DATJYV01. The sequence continues at coordinate 2,276 of DATJYV010000225.1, read as the reverse complement.
CCAGACGCGTGCCTTCCCGTGCTTCGTCAGAATGTCGTCGACCTCGAACGTCTCCCAAACGTAGACAAAGTCGTCCAGCTCTTCAAATTCGGCGATATGGAATCGCCGCAGACGGTCGTTCAACGCGGTCTTCTTCAGAAAATCAATTACTTCGGACTTGCCGGCCGCCGGCCTGCCGGTGATGATCATGATCGGGAAATGGTCGGTCATCGGTGATCGGGGATATGGCGTGATTTGTGTCCTGCCTGATCGGACAAGATTCCTGGCTCGGGCGGTTATTGAGCTTACTTTTCTTCCTTGATCCGGCCTTCAATTTTTGAGTCGATCGTCTTCTCCTCCAACACTTTCTTCAATACTGCGTCGAAGACCGTTTCATTCACAAATGTGGTGTTGGGGATGTCGATGCCAAGATAGCGCTTCGATTCTCCCGTCATGTAATCGCTCGCCGCACCGGTATACGTTGCGTTTTCGTCCAGCGGCTTTCCGTTCACGCGGAGAGAGACGATCTCGATGCCGCCGTTGGAATCCCTCTTCCATTCACACGCGATTCCCGATTCCTGGATCCCCGGCCTCCGCTCGATGTCGTAGAGGACGATCGCACGAATTTCCTTCCCGGTCAGCGGAAACTTCACGAGTTCATTTCTGAACGGGAGCACTTCGAACAAGTCTTGCTTCGTCATCGGACCGGGCGAAAGTTTGCTCCTGATGCCCGTATTGTTCATGAAGCCGACATCCGCACCGGCTCCCTCCCGCTGCGCGTCCGACAGGAAATCTCCCACTCCGCTCTCCCAGCCCTGCATGTTCCACTCGCTTTTCAGCGTTGCAATGACGGCGCCGTATTCTTTGTCGATATCATTCTTGAAAGAATCCACGAGCGCCGTGACTGCGGTTGGACTGTGATTCGGGTTGTACCAGAGTTCGTGCAAAACGCCGTGATACGCCGTGACCTTGTGGTGGTCCACGGTGAGGTCGAGGACGCCAAGATTCTCGCAGTATGCGCCCGCCTGGACGATGACCACGCCGTTGACGAATTTGGGCTCGGTCAGCCGCGTATGCGAATGCCCGCCCACGATCACGTCGATGCCGCTCGTCCTCATTGCGAGCACGGAGTCCTCATCCGCGCCTTCATGGGTGATCGCGACGACCAGGTCCACCTGCGGGGCAAGAAGTTTCGCCATCCGGTTCGCCGTCTCCACTGTCGGCAGGAGTTTGATTCCAACCGTGCTCTTGTGCGATACGAGATTGTAGAAGTCGTCCGACATGAGGGCGAACGCTCCAATCTTCAGCCCTCCCTTGTTGTATATTTCGTATTCCGTATGAGTAATCGGCTCCCCGCTCGCTTCGTCGACGAGGTTGGAGGAGATCACCGGAAATTTGGCGATGGAGAAGAGTTTCAGCGCGTTGGAGTAGGAGATGTCAAAGTCGTGATTCCCCGGGATCGTCCCCTCATACCCGCAGAGGTTCATCATCGCCATCAAGGCGCCCCCTTCGGCGCCGAGATACCGGCGGTCTGAAATCGGAGTGCCGGTCATCAGGTCGCCGGCATCCAACAGCAGCGTCGTCGGTCGCGTTTTTCGCACGCTGTCGATTGCGAAGGCAAGTTCGTTGAATCCTCCGACCATCGGCTTGGGAGTTTTCCTGACCCAGAACGCTTCATGGGGGAGAAAGTGTGCGTGAATATCGTTCGTGTGAAGGATCGTGATCTGCTTCGGCTGCGATGAGGCCGATAGGACGAGCGTCGTGAGCACGACGAATGAGCGGACGCATCGCACGAGACGCATGGGAGATCGGTTCGACATGAAGGTACCTGAGGTTATTGAAATGAAGGGACAGGTTTATGATAAGGAAAAAATGGAACGGAGGGTAGCAAGTTGTGGATCGCCGAGAATGGCCGAAGGGTCATCATGCGGCCTCTCCTTCGGAACGGAACGCGGCTAAGCTGACCACATGACCAATTTTAATTTTACACAAAACAAACTGAGTTTCAAGTCGAATATTTTCTTTCAACACAAAACCTCTAATCGCAATGTTAAATAGTACCAACGCTCATCCGGTCAGCTTGAGCCGCTGGTTGTACCGCTTGCATTTACTCTAGTTGAAGCGCCAATGTTTTTGTTATCAAAGGAACGCTTTTGTGAATATTGATTATTGAAATAATTGAATAGCACGTTCCAATTGTTTGTCTCTTCCTTGATTGATGTCTTCTTCTGTTTGCGGCACAAGAATATCAGGTGCGACACCATTCCATTCGATCAAAACGCCATCGAATCGTTTGA
>DATJYV010000224.1:0-17328 GCA_035499415.1 Bacteroidota bacterium | reverse complement strand
GGAAAGAAATGCAGTGATCGTAATCGGCGCCCCTTCATATACGTCGGGAGTCCAGAAATGGAAGGGGACGGCAGAGATCTTAAAGCCGAATCCGGCTGTGATCAGTACCGTTGCGGCAAGGAGCGTCACCGTATTCGGATGAGTCGTCACGAGCGCCGAGTTGACGGCATAGATGTTGAGCGCTCCCGTAAGGCCGAAGAGAATGGAGATGCCGTACAGCATTAATCCGGACGAGACGGCACCGTAGAGAACGTATTTCAGAGACGCCTCGCTGGAATCGCGCGCCTCCTTCGTGAACCCTGCCACGATGTAGGATGAGAGACTCGTGAGCTCCATCGCCAGCACCATCATCAGGAGGTTCGTCGCACCGGCCATGAGGAACATCCCGAGCGTCATCGAAAGAAGGAGGGAAAAATATTCGCCGATCCGACGGACCGATTGCCGGATTTCGGGTGCGAAGAGAGAGAAGACGACGATCACCAGAGACGCGGCAGAGGTAAGGATCTTAAAAAAAACCGCAAACGGATCGACGGCGATCATACCGGAGAACGCCGGATCCGACGTGCCCATCTGACGGACGGAAAACCAGAGAGCGGCAAGAAGTCCCGCCGCGGCAATGGAGGCGGCCGCTTTCAGGTTCCTCGGCGAGACCACGTCGACCAGCACCGTCACGCACATCGCCGTGACGAGTGCGAGCTCGGGGAGGATCCGAAGGGTACTTTGTACGGTCTGTTCGCTCATCCGGCTTGTTGCGACAGAGGAAGTTCGAGCACGTTCACGGGAGCATTGCCATCATCGATCCCCCTCTCGAAACGATATCCACCAGATGGTTCAAGGATGAAGTCATGACGTTGAGCATCAGCGAGGGATAGATTCCGAGTCCAAGGGCGATCACCGCAAGCGGTGCAAGGGTAAAGATCTCGCGGCCGTTGACATCCGGAAGAGCACTCCACTTATCGTTTGGATTTCCGAGGAACACGCGCTGGAGCGTCCAGAGCATATAGGCAGCCGTCAGAATAATGCCGAGCGTGGAGGCGATCGTAATGATGCGCAGCTGGTCGACCTGGAACGCTCCGAGGAAGGAAAACGCTTCGGAGATAAAACCGCTGAGACCCGGGAGCCCCAGCGCGGCGAAGAATGCGACCGTCATGAGTCCTGTGTACTTCGGCATTGTTAACGCAAGTCCTCCGAACGCGTCGAGGTCGCGGGTGTGGGCGCGGTCGTAAATGACGCCGACGATGAGGAAGAGCATCGCCGTGATCGTACCATGATTGAACATCTGGAAAACGGCCCCCAACATTCCCTGCGTGTTCAGCGCCGCCATACCGAGCAACACGATGCCCATGTGGCTGACGCTCGAATAAGCAATCAGTTTCTTGAAATCCTTTTGCGCCATCGCGCACAGGGCGCCGTACACAATGTTGATGAAGGCAAGGATGCCGAGCGCGAAGGAATATTTCTGCGCCAACTCGGGAAAGATGGGATAGCTGATGCGGAGGAGCCCGTAGGTCCCCATCTTCAACAGGACCCCGGCGAGAATGACGCTGATGGCCGTCGGCGCTTCGACGTGTGCGTCGGGAAGCCATGTGTGGAACGGAAAAATCGGGACTTTGATTGCAAAGCCGATGAAGAGCGCGAGGTACGCAAGCGAGCGCAGATGGGTTCCTGCGCCGGCCAGAAGCGAACCCGGCTCAAAGTTCGCGGGATTCATCATCGCGAGCATGCTAAACGTGTGGATCTTTTCTCCCGTCGTGCCGTCGGGAATGGTCACGCTGAAGTAGAGAGCAATCATCGCAAGAAGCATCAGGACGCTCCCCAGGAGCGTGTAGAGAAAGAACTTGATCGCGGCGTATTCCCGGCGCGGCCCTCCCCAGATTCCGATGAGAAAATACATGGGGAGGAGCATGAGCTCCCAGAACACATAAAAGAGAAAGAAATCGAGTGCGACGAAGACTCCCATCATTCCTGTGTCGAGAAGCAGGAGCATCGCCATGTACCCTTTCAACGCCTTCCCGATGTTCCACGAAGAAAATACCGCGACAAAGCTTATCAGCGCCGTGAGGATGACCATCGGCATGCTCAAGCCGTCGACGCCGAGAAAGTACTCGATGCGGATCCGGCCAAACCAGCTTATTCCCTGGACATCGATCCAGCGCGCTTTCTCGACGTACTGCATTCCCTCCTGGGTATTGATTCCCGCAAGAGAGGGGTTGAACCTGACAAACAGGACAAGCGCAAGGACCAGCTGCAGGAATGTCACCCCCGCCGCCGTCCATTTTATTCCCCCGACATTTTCCCGGGGAATGACCAAAATCACGATCATGCCGAGAATCGGAAGAAACGTAACCCAGGTCAGTGGACCGACTCCAAGGAATTCCATCATCAACTCCTATGAACAATCATATCGTATGCGACCGGTTTACTTGAAGTACAAGAACAGGACCATCACGCCGATGAGCGCAAAGGCGAGATACGTTTGCACCCGCCCCGTCTGGAGTTTCCGGGAAACAAGTCCGAAAAGGCCCGCCACGTATGCGACGAGGTTGACCAGGCCATCCACTATTTTATTGTCAAAACCTCCCGCTCCGACATAGAACAGGAACATCGTCAACGCCGCAACGGCAGTCCCGGCCGCTCCGTATTCAATCATCTTGCCCACGCCGCCGCCGGCGGGAAAGAAAGACGATCCGCTGGTCCATCCCGCATACAGCGAGACAACAGCCGCGACCACAAGGTAGACCATGGCGCCCACGTTTCCTTCTTCCCACGTTTCTTTCGTCCCCCTCGTGATTCCCAGCGTCCACCTCGCCACCCCGTTGACGACACCGTCGATCACCGCGTTATCGAACCACGCATACGCGCGGGCGAGAGCGATCGTGCCGCGAACGGCCGTCGCTTCATAGAGTTCGTCGAAGTACCACTTTCCCCGGAGGAACATGTGTACGGGCTTCAACGCACGTGCAACCGCATCCGCATCGATTTTCTTCCAGTAGTATGTCGCGAATGCGAGCGCAATGCCGATCGTAGCCATCGAAAGTGAAAGAAGCATGCCGGTTCCGTGAACCTGACCAAGGGCTTCCTCAAACTTCTCCGCCGACGCTGCCGCCACGCTTCCCGGAACGACGGACGCCGGACGTTCGATTGCATGGTAGAACCATCCTTCGGCGGCCCCGAACGGGTTCAAGCTGTAAAACGCAAAGAAGCTGAACACGGCAAATACGACGAGCGGGATCGTCATGACGGCGGGCGACTCGTGTATGGCCTCCAGGCGATGCGCATCCCTCGGCTGGCCGAGGAACGCGACAATCACCAGGCGAAACATATAGAACGCGGTAAGCCCTGCGACAAAAAATCCAACGACCGGGATGATCCAGTGACCGGTGAGCCGGCCGAAGGCCAGGGTGCCGGAAAGGATTTCATCCTTGCTTAAAAACCCCGACGTGAACGGAACGCCCGAGATCGCAAGCGTAAAGACGATAAAGGTCCAGAAGGTCACGGGCATCTTTGACTTCAGGCCTCCCATCTCCCAGATGTCCTGCGGGTCCGTATGATGGTCGTCGGTGTGGTGAAGTGCGTGATGCATGGCGTGAATCACGGAACCCGACCCGAGGAACAAGCCGGCCTTGAACATGGCATGCGTCACGAGATGAAAAAACCCGGCCGTGTACGCCCCCACACCGAGCCCCATGACCATATATCCGAGTTGGCTCACCGTCGAATAGGCCAGCACCTTTTTGATGTCGTTTTGTGCGATGGCGATCGTCGCTGCGATGAATGCTGTGATCGCGCCGATGTAAGCGATGACGAGGAGGGCGTCGGCCGTCATCATCGCAAACGTTCGTGCCACGAGATAAACGCCCGCGGCAACCATCGTCGCGGCATGGATAAGCGCGCTGACCGGCGTCGGCCCTTCCATGGCGTCGGGCAGCCAGACGTGCAACGGAAATTGGGCGCTCTTCCCCACCGCTCCGCAAAACACGAGAATACCGGCGGCCGTCAGCCAAGCTTCGCTGCCGAACGGAATGTTCCCCGCCCTGATCGCACCGAAAATCGCCTCGAATCCGAAGGTATGGAAATTCGCAAAGAGGATGAGAATGCCGGTGAACATGCCGACGTCGCCGACGCGGTTGACGATAAAGGCCTTCTTGGCGGCGTCGGAAGCCGATTTCTTTTCGAACCAATGGCCGATGAGGAGATACGAGCTGAGCCCGACAAGCTCCCACGATACATACATCATCCAGAAATTATTCGTCAGTACGATCCCGAGCATCGAAAATGTGAAGATGCCCAGGTAGGAGAAGTATCGGCCGTACCGAACATCGTCATGCATGTAGCCGATGGAAAAAAGATGGACGAGCGAACTGACGAGGGTCACCACCACGAGCATGATGGCGGCGAGGTTGTCGACCATGATTCCCAGGTCGAGCTGCATGGGACCGAGGCCGGGGACATTGCCAAAACTGAGCCACGTGAATGTGGCCTGGATCGTTTCATCGTGAAAAAAAGCGAGCTTCATCCAGAGGACGGTGAACGAGCCCGCGAGAGCGGCAAACAGAAGGGACGTTTCGAGCCAATCTCCCTGACGCGGAATGCGCTTGCTGAAGAAAATAAGAATGACAAACCCGAGGAGCGGGAGGAGCAGGATCCCTGTCGACAGTCCGATGAGAAGCTCGTGAGTCATGAATGTTCCGGGCGTGCCTAATCGCGAAGTTTGTTCAGGTCGTCGACGTTGACCGTGTTAAAGTTCTGGTAGATATTGAGGACAATCGCCAGCGCAATGGCCGCCTCGGCGGCGGCAAGGATGATGACAAAGATCGCGACCACCTGACCGTCCAGCGTTGCAGCGGCATACCGGGAGAACGCGACAAAATTGATGTTCGCTGCGTTCAGAATGAGCTCGATGCCCATCAGTACCATGATTGCGTTGCGCCGGGTCAGGATGGCGAACAGGCCGAGACTGAACAGGATGGCGCTCAGGACGAGAAAATGACTCAGGCCGGGATTCTGCAACCACAATACAAAATCGCTCATGGTTTTTTCGGTCTGAATAATCTCACGATGCCTTCTTCTCCCGCCTCGCGATCAGCGCCGCTCCGATGAGTGCAACGAGGAGAACGACGGAGGCAACCTCAAACGGAAGCAGGTAGTCGCCCAGGAGCATCTCTCCGAGCTTTGGCGCGGTCGCCGTCTGATCGACCAGAGGGGATGTCTTCCATTCGGTCGAGTAGAAAATGGCGGAAAGACTTCCGGCCAGCGCGGCGGTGACGATCAGAGCCGGCCAGACCTGGAGCGTCCCGGTTTTGATATCGACGCTCACCTGACGCTGCGTGAGCATGACGCCGAAAATCACAAGGACGAGAATTCCGCCCACGTACACGAGGAGTTGGGTGACGGCGATGAAATCCGCGAGGAGCAGGACGTAAAGACCCGCAACTCCGAAGAACGCGAACAACAGGGCAAACGCCGACCGGACGATATTCCGCGAGAAAACAACGACCGACCCGGCCGCGAGCGTCATGACAGCAAAAACGTAAAAAATGATATTAAATAGGCTCATCAAAGGTCGTTATGCGCTCGGGGCACCGGTTTGGGGCGACGGGGGCTTGGGAGCCGCAGGTGCGGCCGGCGGTTTTGCAGCCGCTGCCGCAGCTTTCTTCGCGGCCGCTTCTTCATCCGCCTTCCGGGCCTTTTCGCGTGCAATCGCCGTATCGCCGGACGTCATGCTGCTGTAATTGTAAATCAAATTCTGACGGTCGAATTCTGCGAACTCGTACACGTCCGTCATGACGATGCACTCCGTGGGGCACGGGTAGACGCACAATCCGCAGTAGCAACACTTCGCGATATCGATATCAAACGTCGGGACGTAGAGCCGCTTTTTGTTTCCGGTCGACGTCGTTCCGAGGTCGACGTCCGGTGTCGACTTGATCGTGTCGATCGTTATGCAATCGACCGGGCAGGCCATCGAGCACTGGTCGCAACCGATGCAATCGTCGATGTTCACGTAAAGCCGGTTTCGCGCGCGCTCCGGAAGCTTCAGGCGGACGTCGGGATACTGGATCGTGACGGCGGGCGAAAAAAGATGGCGATAGGTCGTGCGAAGGCCCACCACGACGGTATACAACGCGTGGAAGATCGACCGAAAATATTCTCGCAGCGCGGTCATCGAACCCTGAAAAAGTATTCCGCGGTCATGAGTCTACAGCACAAGGATGAAGCCCACGGCAAAAATGCAGACGAAGAGCATGGGCGTGAGAACCTTCCAGGACGTGTACATCAATTGATCGACACGCAATCGGGGCAGCGTCCACCGAATCCAAATCTGCAGCACGACGAACCCCATGCCTTTCAGGACGAGCCAGAAGACGCCCCAGAAAGGACCGTTCAGCGCTTCACCGAACGGGCTTTGCCAGCCGCCCAGGAAAAGGCATGTCGCAACGGCCGAGACAAGAAACATGTTCGCGTACTCGGAAAGATAGAAGATCGCAAACTTCATCCCGCTGTACTCCGTGTTATACCCCTGCACGAGTTCCGATTCGGCCTCCGGCAAGTCAAACGGCGTGCGATTGACTTCGGCCAGGCTTGCGGTAAAAAGAATGAGGAATGAGGTGATGGTAAACGGCAGCAGAAAGATCTTCTGGACGACCGACACGGAACCGCCGCCGAACACGGTCCAATTCCAGAATCCGCCCGCCTGTGCCTGAATCACCTCCTGCAGATTGAGCGATCCCGTCAGCATGACGGCGACAAGGATGGCGAGGATGGTCGGAAGTTCGTAGCTGACGAGCTGGGCGGCGGACCGCATGGATCCGAGCAGCGACCACTTATTGTTCGATGCCCAGCCGGACATGAGCAAGCCGACGACGACGATCGACGTGGCGGCAACGATGTAGAAAACGCCGAGGTTGACGTTGCTGCCCACGTAGGCAGGGCTGAACGGAATTGCCGCAAACCCCGCGTACGTCCCCATGAAAATCAGATACGGGGCAAGGATGAAAAGAATCTTGTCCCCCGATGACGGGATGATGTCTTCCTTTTGAATGAGTTTGAGCATATCGGCGACGGGTTGGAGTACGCCGTGCCATCCGGTTCTCATATAGGCAACCCGATCCTGCATGTGGGCGGCGATTTTCATTTCGAGGTAGACGGTCACGAGCGCGTACAGCAGGATGAAAATCAACGGGGGCAGGGCGAGAAGGACCGAGACAACAATCGGATTCCCGGCAAGGGACTGGAAGAGCTGTTCCACGTCAGGCGAACTCCCGCTTGAACGTCGATGCAAGGGTCATCGGTCCACTTCTCCGAGAACAATGTCCGTGCTGCCCACGATCGCCACCAGGTCGGCGATCATGCACCCACGCGCAATTTCGTGTATGACGCTCAGGTTCGCAAACGCCGGCGACCGCGCCTTCACCCTGTACGGGGACGTCGTCCCGTCGCTGATGATGTAAAAACCGAGTTCCCCGCGGGGCGATTCTGTCCGCACATAGATTTCTCCCGCGTCCGGCCGGATCCTCTTGGGAATTGCCGCCTGGACATTTCCGTCCGGGATTTTTGCGAGGGCCTGCTCGATGATCCGGACGCTCTGCTCCATCTCCCGAACCTTGACGATGAACCGATCCCATACATCCCCGACAGTTCCCATCTCCCCCCGTCCAATCTGCACTTCCCACTCCACGTCGTTATAAACGCCGTACGGATCATCCCGCCTCAAATCCCAATCGATTCCGGATCCGCGAAGCATCGGGCCGCTGCATGCGTAGTTGATCCCAATATCCCTGGGCAACACTCCGACGTTCGCCGTTCTCTTGATGAAGATTTCGTTGTACGTCAGCAGGTCGTTGAATTCCTTGATCTTCGGCTTGAAGTATGCGCAAAAATCCTTTGCGCGCTCGACGAACTTCGCAGGAAGGTCGTGCGATACTCCGCCGACCCAGATATAATTGTAGAGGAGGCGGGCGCCGCACGTCATTTCGAACAGGTCGAGGATGCGTTCGCGGTCGCGGAAGCACCAGAGAAACGGGGTGAACGCTCCCATGTCAATGCCGAACGTCCCAAGTGCGATGAGATGGCTCGCGATGCGCTGCAGTTCCGCCATGATGACCCGGATATACTCAACGCGCGGCGGGACCTGGATCTTCAACAGCCGTTCGACGGCCAGGGCATATCCCCAGTCGTTGTTCATCGATGCGACGTAATCCATCCTGTCGGCGTACGGTATCACCTGCTGGTAGTTCGTCATGTGCTCGGCATGTTTCTCGAAGCAACGGTGCAGGTAGCCGATATGGGGAATGACATCGACGACAATTTCCCCGTCGACGACAATCTCGAGCCGCAGCACGCCGTGCGTGGAAGGATGCTGCGGACCCATGTTGATGATCATTTCATCGGTGCGCAGACTCCTGCCCGTCGAGGTCACGAGGTCGGCGGGTTTTGTTACGTAATCGGTGGGAAGGACTTTGGACTCGATCATCGTCGTCAATAAGGAACGCGCATGCCGTCGTAAAACTCCGGGACCTTATAATCCTTGCGGAGCGGATGGCCCTCCCAGTCGTCGGGACAGAGGATTCGACGCAAGTCCGGGTGGCCGTCGAAGCGGATACCGATCATGTCAAACGCTTCTCGTTCGTGCCAGTTCGCCGTTCCCCACACGGCACTCACGGTCTGAACATGAGGCTGTTCCTTCGTGCAGATTGCCTTGAGGACGATCGAGTGCTTGAGGGTCGTGGAGCAGAGGTGATAGACCACCCCCAGGCGGCCGTCGTTGTAGTCGACGCCGCTCAGGCAGCTGAGGTAATCAAATTGGAATACGGGTTCGTCGCGGAGAAATCGGGCGACCCCCTCAACCTTATCCGGTTCAATGCGGATCCAGGGCTGGGGTGCATCGAGCTTCGCCTCCGCAACATCGCTCCCGAACTTTGCTTTCAGGTTGTCGTGGATTTCTTGCGGTGACATGGGCGGCGGTCTCTGCGTGGGCTGATTGTCAGGCGCTTTTTCGGACGAGACTTTCTTTCTTCACTTTTTCCTGCAATTTCATGATGCCTTCGAGCAAAGCTTCGGGCCGGGGAGGGCAGCCCGGGACGTAGACATCGACCGGGATGACGCGGTCGACTCCTTTAAGGACATGGTATCCGTGCTCCCAGTACGGGCCGCCGCAGTTCGAACAACTTCCCATCGAAATGACGTAGCGCGGCTCCGACATCTGATCATAGAGCCGCTTGATGCGCGATGCCATCTTGAGGGTTACGGTGCCGGCCACGATCATCACGTCGCTTTGGCGCGGAGTTGCGCGGGGGATGACGCCGAAGCGCATGATGTCGAAATTGGAGGCGGATGCGGCCATCATTTCGATGGCACAGCATGCGAGGCCGAACTGCATTTGCCAGAGAGAAGAGAGGCGGGCCCAGTTCAGAAGATTCTCGACCGACGTGACGACGATGTTACCGTTTTCAAATCTCTGGTCGAGTAATCCCATTGTGCCTCGGTTTTTTGCGGTCGCGAATCAGGTAAGGGGAAGTTCGGCCATGCGCGGCGGTGCCGGCTCCCGCGCGGGCGGACGACGTTCGAGCGTCGGAACGACGGGGCGGGGCTTATCCCAGTCGAGGTCTCCCTTCGCCCACACGTGCACGAATCCGACGACGAGAATCAGCAGAAAAACCGCCATTTCGGCGAATGCGGGCATTCCCATTTTCCGGAATACCAGAGCCCACGGAAAGAGAAAAACCGCTTCGACGTCGAAGATAAGGAAGATCAGCGCAATGACGTAAAAGCGAATGTTGAAGCGAATCCACGCATTTCCGACCGGCTCCTCGCCGCATTCGTACGTCGACAATTTCTCGGCATAAGGCCTTCGCGGGCGAAGAAGCCACGACGCGAAAAATCCGCCGGCGACAAATACTGCACCAAGAAGGATGAAAATCAGGATCCTGCCGAAATCAGTCAGCACGACGAGGGGCCAATCGACTTAGAAGCGGTGAGCAATACACGTGACAAAAGCGAATAAATATAAACAGGATTTCTCCTTTTGTCAAGAAATGACGACGTGGGGTAGTGTCCTATTTCCAAGCAACCGTCACCCCGAACTTTGGGCCGAAGGCCCATCAGCCTCTGGCAGAGGTTCGGGGTCTGTGAACGTCAGATGCTGAAACGAGTTCAGCATGACGCTTCCTTAATACGTTGGAGCCCGCTGAATTGAGGACACTACTCGACGTGGGATGTCGTGCAGAAACTCAGGAAGTTGCGACGTGCTCGTGGCGCGCATCCAGAACCCGACGGATGATATGCAGTACGTCCTTCGGGGCATAGGGCTTCTGAATGATCTCGCGGACGCCGATGCGGAGAAACTCCGCGCGCTGGTCGGGACTGATGTATCCGCTCAAAATGATGACATCAATATTCGGTTTGATTTCCTTCATCTGCAGGATTGCGCCCCAGCCCCCCAATCGCGGTAATCCCAAATCCGAGAGCACAAGGTCGACACGCGATTGATTTTCACGGAAAAGGTCGACGGCGGATTTTCCATCACGGGCGACCAGCACCGTGTACCCGTTCCGCTCCAATATCATCTTGACGACAGCCGCAAGCGTCTCCTCATCTTCGGCATACAGGATCGTCTCCGACCCGGCGGTTGACGTATCATCTGTCGAGGCCTCAGCCGATTCCGGCTTTCCCGCCACCTGCGATTCGGGTATGTAAATGCAAAATCGTGTGCCGCGCTTCAGCTCACTCTCCACGCCTACGTAGCCCCCGTGACTTTTGATCACCCCGTACGCCACCGCCAATCCGAGGCCTGTCCCCCTTCCCTGTTCCTTGGTCGTGAAAAATGGTTCAAAGATCCGGCTCCGCGTCGACTCATTCATCCCCGCGCCGGAGTCGGCGATCGATATCTCGACATACGGACAGTTCGGAGCTTCCGGAAACTTTTTCGCGACAACGCTCCACGGCGCGCGCGCGGTGCGAATCGAAAGGACACCGCCGGAAGCCATGGCGTCGCGAGCGTTCACGCACAGATTAAGGAATACCTGATGGAGCTGGCTTTCATCCGCAAGCACGTTCGCGGGGGCGTCGTCCAGCCGAACGTCGAACTCGACGGTCTTGGGAAATGTCGCCTCGAGCATGCGCGCCATGTCGCGCAAAACCCTGTTGACGTCGATGTGCTCAAACGTGATATCAGACCTTCGCGCGAACGTCAGGAGCTGGCGGACGAGCGCGGCACCCCGCTGGATGGCGCTCGCCAGGGCGCGGATGCTTTTATCAAACCGCTCTGCGGTGATATCCCCCTGCTGGAGCAGGGATACGTAGCCAAGCATGATGGCGAGAATGTTGTTGAAATCGTGGGCGATGCCGCCGGCCAGTGTCCCGATCCCTTCGAGTTTCTGCGACTGACGAAGTTGCTCCTCGAGCTGCTTCCGCTCCGTTACATCGCGTACGATGCCCAGGACTCCAAGGATTTTTTCCCCCGACCGCTGGGGCGTGACCGTGAATTCCCCCACACGATACAACCCCCCCTTTGTGCGGATGCGCAGTTCCGTCGCCTCCATTTGAATCCCCTGCCTCGAGTTCTCAAACGTCCGGCCCGCCAACGCCGCGTCCGCCGGATGGAGAAGCTCTCCAATCGGACGACCAAGCCAGTCCGAGGTGGACCAGCCCGTAAGAGACTCAAAGGCGGTATTCAGGGAAGTGATAAGACCGCCGCTCGAAAGAGTGAATATCGCGTCACGTGCGCTCTCTACCAGATTGCGGTACCGCTCTTCCGTCTGCAGTCGCGCCGCCTCCGCCCCTTTTTGGGCGGTCACATCCCGGAAAATGCTGAGAAGAAGTTTTTGGCCGGAGAGAAACTCCACGAAGGAATTCGAAATCTCCGACTCATGCTTCTCCCCGTTCCAAAGAGTGATTTGCGCCATTGTCCTGATCGAAACCCGCTGGTCTGCGAAGCGCTCGCGGTAGAGCGCAATGTCCTGCGAGATTCCCTCCTGCCGGTAGACGACGGTAAACGGATTTCCTATCAACTCCTCGCGGGGACGGCGCACCAACCGGCAGTACGCCTCATTCACCATCACGATCGTACCGGTTTCGTCTGTCAACCGCATCCCGTCCGCCGACTGCTGCCACACCGTCCGAAACCGTTCTTCGCTTTCGCGGAGCATCGCATCGATCCGCTTCTGGTCCGTGATGTCGACGGCGGAGGTGAGGGACGCGGCTTTTCCCCGGAACACGATCTGTTGCGAGCGCACGTCGAGCCATCGCTCTTCACCGTTCTTCCTGACGGCGAGGACTTCAAGATGCGCCGGGGGATTTTCCCCGCGCTGGCGCTCGAGAGTCCTTTGCGTTACCAGCTTGCGAAAGTCCGGATGGATCAATTGCGAGAGGTCCAGTCCGATCATTTCTGCGCGCGAATATCCCATGACCGAAGCGGCTTCGGCGTTCGCGTAGACCAACCGTGTTTGCTGGACGACGAAGATCGCCGTGGGCAGATCCTCGACGAGGGTATGAAATGAGGATTCACCGGGGGACGGGAGAGATCGTTTTGGCGGTAACACCGGAGAACGGCGTCGCAGAATTTTGTCTTTCGATGAGCGTCCGGTGCGCTTCACGGCAAGCGGATGCCGCCTCTGGTTTTTCCGGACCGCCGGTGCCGGCCGTCCCCCCTTGCGTGGGATCGTATTACCGCGTCGCTTGAACTTCACGGGCGACAGCCGTCAATTGAACCCCATGCGGAATTCTTCGCTCGCGCAGGATGCAATGATTGGTGGGAGACATGTCGGTAGGAATTGGAAGGTGTCCGATGAATCTACATGGAGCAGCTTCAAGGTACTATTTCTGGTACCCCCACTTCTTGTAATTTGCATCGATCTGTTCCGGAGTGGGATGCTCAAGGATCGGAGCCGGTGTCGTCGTAAATTCCTCTTTCGGATGCGATTGAAAAATCTGGGCGTTGAGCGTCGTATCTTCCGCAAATATTTCCGGAACCTGGGCATCCTCAAAAATCGCCCCCCACGGACACTCCGGTTCACACGCCGCACAGTTGATACATTCGTCCGGCTGAATGAACAGTTGCTTTCGGTAATTTGCATCGTCGACGGTCAGGCCGTAGATGCAGTCGACAGGGCAGACTTTTACGCATGCGGTATCCTGGCAATCAGCGCATAATCGTGTAATGACCCAAGGCATGGCTCGCTCCTTTGTATCCTGCCGGGGCAGGACTGATCACGCCCCCTCGCGCTGGTCGGTTCGGCGGACGGGTGACGGTGGAAGGTTCAGGATGTCTTCCGGAAAATGGTCAAGAAGAAAGCTGATGATGTCCTTGACCGAGATGACCGCGACCGGAGTCCCGTGTTCATCGATGACGGGTACATGGCGGTATCCCCCCACATGCATCGCGTTGAGAACAAATGCGATGCTGTCGTCCGGCTGGAATCCGGATACTTTGGGAGTCATGACTTCCCGTAACTTTTTCTCCTCCATCCCGCGCTTTGCCGCAATTTTCAGCAGCACGTCGCGCTCCGTAAATATCCCGACGATCTTCGATTTTTCGGTGACCAGAATGCAGCCAATTCTTTTCTTCTGCATCTCTTCAATCGCCTGACGGACGGAGTTGTCGGGCGACATCGTCACCGGTTTCTTGACGGGAATGTGTTTGATCGGCTTCTTGAACGTCGAGGAATCAAGCCCTTTGGGCTGGTTGCTCTCTTCGTACATGATGCTGAATTCCTCGTCCAGGATTTCGTCGTTCATAGCGGATCTTGCCTTCTCATAGGCCGGCGGAGGGGAGATTTTGGGAAACCGATTTATAATAGAGAACCTCCGGCGAAATTGCAAGGAGGGAAGGGACGTGGGGGATGGGGTGGAACGCGAAGAGGTGAAGATGGCGGTCGCCCGCCATCGTGGAGGAGAATATAAATGAGGGAGTTGACCGCTGCCCCCTGCGAACCTCCTTCAAATGCCGGTCAAGCCGATTCCCGCCCGGCCACCCAGAGAACCTCCCTGGTTCCGGCTTCCGCGTTTGCAAGACGCGAGAGGACGAAGAACAGGTCCGAGAGGCGATTGACATAGCCAAGCGCGGCGGGGTTCGTGGAAGCGCGGCGTGACAAGAGCACGAGTCGTCTTTCCATCCTTCGGCAAACGGTCCGGGCGATATGAAGTTGTGCGCCCACGGGAGATCCGCCCGGGAGGATGAACGATTTGAGAGGCGGGAGTTTCGCTTCAATCGTATCGATGGAGGATTCGAGGCGTTGAATATCGATGGGCTCGAGATGGCGCACCCGGTTCTTTGCCTGCTGTCGGGGAGATGCGAGCTCCGCTCCCAGCATAAAGAGGTCTTCCTGGATTGAGGAGAGGATCGCGTCGATCGCGCGGGGTGGTTGCAGTGAACGAACGACTCCGACGACGGCGTTCAATTCATCCACCGTCCCGTACGCTTCCGTGCGGGGAGACGCTTTCGATACCTGCTTGCCGCCAAAGAGGGATGTGGAGCCCCGGTCTCCTCTCTTCGTGTAGATCTTCATGGTCTCAGGAGGATTGACCGACCGACGAGGAGACGTCCATCTCCTCAAGCCGCTTGCGGATGAGTGCGAGCTCGACCTGGAGTGTCTCCTGGATCAACTGGAGCTCCGCCGCGCGAAGTTCGTCAACCTTCGCGTGCATCTGCTGCAGCATCAGCTCCGATTTCACGTTGACCTGATAATCGAGCTCCGCGCGCAGGCGGTCTTTCTTTTGCGCGCGATTCTGACTCATCATGATCATCGGGGCCTGGAATGCGGTGATGAGTGCAAGTACGAGATTCAGAAAAACGAACGGATATTCGTCAAACGGTTTGAAGAGGAGAAGGATGCTGTTCAGGACGATCCATGACGCAAGAAGGACGGCGAACGTGATGATGAATTTCCAACTTCCTCCGAAGTCTGCAATCTTGTCGGCGAGGCGGTCGCCGAAGCTCATCTGCTCGTCGATCTCCTCGTTGACATTTTTCGACGCCAACGACGTGACGAGCTCATTGGTCGCACGCAGTCGTTTTCCGATTTCCGTCACCATCAGGATCGCAACCGACGGGCGCTCGAGCAGGAACTTGATGAAATCATCGCGCTTCATTTCGATGAGACGCGCGTCCTCCGTGATGCTCGCTTTGGCCGTCCGGGGAAGACCGTCGAGGATTGACAGCTCGCCGAAGAACTCGCCCCGATGCAACACAGACACGCGAATGTCCTTTTTCTGTAGCTCATCCGGTACCGAAATCTCGATGATCCCCTCTTCGATGATAAACATCGAACTTCCGGGGTCGCCTTTGCGGAAAAGTACCTCCCCTTGCGCCGCGGGGTGCTGTTTCCACAATCCCGCAAGAACTTCGAGGTCGTTGGCTGAGAGATCCTTGAAAATCGGGATCTTTGCGAGAAAATCCTTGTTACTCACTCGTCATGCATAGGGTATGAATTCAAACTTACAAAAGCGGGACGAAAGAAAAAAGCCTCGAACGGTTATTCGAGGCCTTTGCTGGGTTACGCTGTTTTTCCGGCTGCGGTTCACGCATTCTTATGCCTGCCTTGCCAGAAGTGGGGGAGCTCATCGTAGAAGTGGGCTGCCGTGCGGATGCCGCCAAAAAAATTGTCCAGATTGATGAATTCGTCGGGCGCGTGCGAGTTTTCGTCGGGCAACCCGAAGCCCAGCAGTACGGAGTCCAATCCCAGGATCCTTTTGAAGTCGATGACGATCGGTATGGATCCTCCTTCGCGCTGGTAGAGCGGCTTCTTGCCGAACCCCTTCTCGAGAGCTGCAACCGCCGCCCGTACGCCGGGGCTGTCGATCGGCGTGATGGCCGGCTCCGCCCCGTGAAGTGTCCGCACATCAACCCGCACGGATTTGGGCGCGATGCTCCGGATGTGGCGCTCAAAGAGCTTCGCGGCGCGCGCATACGACTGGTCCGGAACCAGGCGCATCGAAATTTTTGCGAACGCTTTCGCCGGCAGGACGGTCTTGGCTCCTTCTCCCGTGTAGCCGCCCCAGATGCCGTTGCATTCGAGCGTCGGGCGCGCCCACAATCGCTCGAGCGTCGTGAATCCCTTTTCGCCGTACAGTGTCTTCAGGCCCAGCTTTTTTGCGTATGCCGCATCGCTCCACGGCAGCTTCCGATACGCGGCCCGTTCGGTTTTCGAAAGCGGACGGACGTCGTCGTAAAAATTCTTCACCGTAATTCTTCCGTTCCGGTCGTGAAGTCCCGCAATCATCTCACTCAATGCCTGGATGGGATTATGGACGGAACCGCCGAACGACCCGGAATGCAAGTCCGTGTTCGGTCCCGTCACTTCCACTTCCATGTACGCAAGCCCGCGCAAGCCGTAGCAGACGGAAGGAACGCCTTTCGCGAACATCGCCGAGTCCGAGATGAGGACCAGGTCGGCCTTCAGGAGGTCGCGGTGTCCCTTGACAAATGCGTTCAGGTTCTCGCTCCCGACTTCTTCTTCACCCTCGATGACCCATTTGATGTTGACCGGAAGGACTCCGCCGTTCCGGAAATACGCTTCGAGTGCCTTGAGGTGAATGAATACCTGTCCCTTGTCGTCGGCAGAGCCGCGTGCGTACAAGTTGGATCCGCGGACTGTCGCTTCAAACGGCGGGGACGTCCAGAGGTTCAACGGGTCGACCGGCTGGACGTCGTAGTGTCCGTAGAACAACACCGTCGGCTTCCCCGGAGCGCCGTTCCATTCTCCGAACACCACCGGATGACCGGGCGTGTCAAAGAGCCGCACATTCTGGAGCCCGACTCCCCGCATCTGCGCCGCAACCCACTCCGCGCACCGTCGCGTGTCGGCATTGTGATCGCTCTGCGAACTGACGCTGGGGATGGCGAGGAACTCTCTCAGCTCCTGGAGATACCGATCGTGGTTCGTCCCGACGTAGGAAAGGATCTGTTCCATGGTCTGTTCCTTTTCGCGTTCAACGGATTGAATGTCGGCCGTCAATATAGCCATCGCCCCTTCGAAAGGCAACGGAGCGGCGATGGTGAAGCCCGCAGAAACGAAGCCGGCCGTGCCCTCGTCGCCGCAATTCTTCTACGCATGAACTCAAACGTGCTCGAATCTTTGCCCCGCATTCGATCAAGAGACCACAAGAGTGGGAATCGACATCAGCAAACGATGGTGCCCGGGTCGATGCGACTCTTCCGGGGAGACGGGAACAGCGCGAACACGGAGAAGCGATCAAGCGGATGTGACGCGCTCCGGGTGTTGAAGAGATCGGCCCCCGCCAATTCGCCTGGCTCGACGGTTGCTCATCCGGCATTTGCCTTCGTTCTGTCCATCCTCTATCATTACTCTACGCCCTGCGCCCGTGTGCAGG
>DATJYV010000223.1:0-3364 GCA_035499415.1 Bacteroidota bacterium | reverse complement strand
GTCGACTTGCTGCAGTGCATACATCAAGCGCAATCGGTTCTCCAATAGTTGCTCCTTCAATCGGACCTCGTCAGTTAAGCCGCAAACAGCCGCACGACCCGGGTGTCCGTCCTGTCATCGGCATCGATCTGGTTTCCTTTGTTTCCTGCGAACTGCCGGACCGCTCGCCGTAAGGCGGTCGGCCACAATCAGACGGGGGGATTGCCGCGGACCATCCGCAGCGCGGGTTCGAACGCATGTCGGGTTTGATCTGGAAATCGGGATCTGTCTTCCCGAACCAAACGGGGGCGACAATGGACCTCGCGTTTACTTCCACCGGCAGGGGGCAGAAAAAAAATGTCCCGCCTCGGGGGCGGGACGCTTGAGATTTCTTCGTGTCCAGGAAAAGCTGAAAAATCGGTGTATGTGGCCCTTTTTGAATAAACATCTTCCCGGAAAATCTGCAACGTTGCATCAAATCCTGACGCAAAATAAGTAATAAGAAGGAGAGATGCAAGATCTCCCCTCCTATGAAGTGTTCTCCGCGTGATTCCCTGCCGCCTTCGGCTCATCGTGAAAATTGATCTTCTCGAAGTTCATGTCCCGCAGGCGTTTGATTTCAGACTCGATTTTCTGGAAGCTTGCATCGAACGCCCGGAGGTCCGCCAGCGCCTCCGGCGAGACGAGGATCCTCTGTACGAGGTCGGCGCTGATCTTGATTGCGGCAAGCGGGTTGTTGAATTCATGGCAGAGTGTGACGACGAGTTCCCGGATTGCCTGCGACCGGTTCTCGGCTATGGTCATGCGCTTTTCGACCGCGCGGATCTGCTTCCGGAGACGGACACGCTCAAGGACGTTCAGAATTGTGCGCGGGAGATGTGACTCGCTCAGCTCTTCTTTGACGAGAAAATCCTCCACGCCAAGTTTCATGGCGTCGACGGCCAGCTTGAAGCTCCGCGTCGCGGTCACGAAAATGATGGGCGTTTCGCATCCCATCTCGTTGAGCTGGAGGCAGAAGTCAAGACCGTTCGACGTCCGCAGTCGGTAGTCGGTGAGGATGATATCGATGGCCGGGTTGGAGCGGACCTCGGCCGTCGCTTCTTCGATCGTCTGCTTCCAGACGAGCGTGAATTGCGCATCCTGAAATTTCTGAAGGTGATGCTGCGCAATGTCGACGAACACGTGCTCGTCGTCAAGCATGAGGACCGTCACGTTCTTCTTATGGGCAGCGCCGTCGTCTTTCACAGCTGTAGTGTATAATTTCTTTCCGAGAGTTTCAAATGAATCCTCCGGCTCAGGATTCGGCCAAGCCGCGTCCCCGGCGTCCGGTTGCTTTTCTGTGCGAATCTTCCTATTATCAGCCATCAATCGGAGTTCGGGGGAGAAGAGCCGGACGGCTCACACCCCCTGAAACAAATCGATGCCCGCAAAAAACCGGATTCTGGTCGTAGACGATGAAGAGGCCCTTCGGACGGTGCTGAGCTCCGAGCTGGAGGGGGAGGGATACCAGGTGGCAAGCGCTGCCGACGGCCGCGAAGCGATAACGACTCTCACGTCGAAGGAATTCGACCTGATTCTTCTCGACATCAAGATGCCGAACGTCGACGGATTTGAAGTTTTGAAGTTCGTCAAGGAGCGGCATCCCCGCACCAAAGTGGTCATGTTGACCGGTTTCGCCGACCTCAAGAATGCCATCGAATCGAAGAAGCTGGGGGCGGAGGATTTTGTCAGCAAGCCGTACGACCTCGTGGACCTCCTGACAACGGTGGAGCGCGTGCTTACCAGTGTCTGATTTGTGAACCGGTGATGGCCAAAACGGATCACATTCTCATCGTCGACGACGAAGAATCCATCACCTTCCTGCTTCGTACCGAGCTCGAAGAACTTTCCGACTACCAGAGCGACGTCGCCCTGAACGGCGCCGAAGCCATCAACCTCCTTCAATCGCAAGTCTACGACGTCGTACTCCTCGACGTCAAAATGCCGCACGTCAGCGGCGTTGAAGTGCTGAAACATATCAAGGAGCATTCCCCCACGACGCAGGTCATCATGCTGACGAACTTCGTCGACGTGAAGCTTGCGATCGAGACGATGAAACTCGGAGCCTACGACTTCGTCAGCAAGCCGTATGACATCCAGGCCCTTCTTGCGACCATCGCGAGGGCTCTCGAGCATCGCCAGCTCCTCATTCGAAAGGAAGTACAGGAGAGCCATCGTTCGACGGAGCTCGTGGGGTCCAGCAGGATCTTCCGCGAGACGGTTGCGCACGCAATGAAGCTGGCGGCGAGCGACACCTTTGTTCTCATTCAGGGAGCGAGCGGCACGGGCAAGGAATTATTCGCCGAATTGATTCACCGGAGCAGTCCTCGCAAGGACCAGCCATTTGTCGCCGTCAATTGCGCCGCGATGCCCGACCAGTTGCTCGAGAGCGAGCTGTTCGGGCACGAGAAGGGGGCGTTCACGAGCGCGATCCGCACGAAGGAGGGGCTGGTCGAAGTGGCGAACGGCGGCACGTTGTTCCTCGACGAGGTGGGGGACATCAGCCCGATGACGCAGCCGAAGCTCCTGCGATTCCTGGAGACCGGGGAATTCCGCCGGGTCGGCGGGACCACTTCACGGAAAGTGGACGAACGCGTCGTCTCCGCGACGAACAAGAATCTTTCGGAAGAAGTAAAGGCCGGCCGGTTTCGGGACGACCTTCTCTATCGTCTCAACGTCGTGAACCTCCGTCTTCCTGCGCTCCGGGACCGGAAGGACGACATCCCGATCCTTGTCGAACACTTCCTGCAACGAAAGTCCAAAGCCAAGAAAGTAAGCGCGGAATCGATGGAGATTCTGTGTCAATACGATTGGCCCGGCAATGTACGGGAACTGGAGCATGTCATCGAGGGAGCGATCGCCATTTGCCAGGGAGATCTCGTTGAACCGAAGGATCTCTGGATGAACGTCTCCCTTCCCATCAATTCTCCCCTCGCTCCAAGCGCGGCCCCGCCGGCCGACGGTTCCGACCATCTCATCACCCTTGAGGAGCTCGAGAAGATTCATATCGAACGCGTCCTCAAACACTGCAGATGGAACCGCCTGAAGACCAGCCAGGTGCTCGGCATCACCCCAAAAACGCTCTATCTCAAGATCAAACGCTATAATCTTAAGATTCCATCGAATTCCGTGATGGATTGAACGGACAATCCATCCCCCCACGCTCCGCCCGGTCAAAAAAATCTCTTAAGAACCGCAACTTTTTGGGGCCATCCCTCGTCTATACTATTTAGAGAACACAATCCTACGTTCTCTATCTCCTTCTTGTGGAGCCAGCTATCGGTCGCTCGTGGTGGGGTCGACTGAGAAACTGGCTCTTCCTTTTTCAACCCTCCGCGTTCTTTCC
>DATJYV010000222.1:0-11096 GCA_035499415.1 Bacteroidota bacterium | reverse complement strand
TGAAGCCCGGCCAGCTTCTTCTCGGAAAGCCGGTCGATGTGGTGTTCATCGGAAGTTGCACGAATTCGCGTCTCTCGGACCTCCGGCTTGCGGCTTCTTTGCTGAAGGGAAAGAAGGTCGCTCCGGGCGTTCGCACGCTTGTGGTTCCCGGGTCGCAGGACGTCAAACGGCAGGCGGAGGCCGAAGGCCTTGACCGCATTTTCAAAGATGCCGGCACGGAATGGCGCCAGGCCGGCTGCTCCATGTGCATCGCGATGAACGGGGATCAACTCGAGCCGGGCCAGTATGCCGTCTCGACAAGCAACAGGAATTTTGAGGGAAGACAGGGCAAGGGCGGGCGCACATTTCTCGCGTCTCCCCTCACCGCCGCTGCCGCCGCCCTCACGGGAAAGATCACCGACGTGCGGACACTTTTAAAAAACTGATTCACAAAAACATCGAAGCTCCCTCATGCCAAAATTCGCGCCCATACATTCCCGCGTCGCACCGCTGTTGACGAACGATATCGACACCGACCAGATCATCCCCGCCCGGTTTCTGAAGGCGACGGATAAGGCGGGTCTTGGCGCGCATCTGTTCGCCGACTGGCGTTACGCGGCGGACGGCTCGCCGATCCGCGACTTCGTCCTCAACAGGGAAGAATATCGCGGATGCCGGATCCTTCTCGCCGGAAGCAACTTCGGCTGCGGCTCCTCGCGCGAACATGCGCCGTGGGCGCTCCGCGATTTTGGTTTTCGCGCCGTCATCAGCGAATCGTTTGCTGATATTTTCAGAAACAACGCCCTCAAGAATGGCCTGCTTCCGGTCCAGCTTCCCGCAGAAGTTCAACGGGACATGGCGGTCAAAGCGGCGGGGACAGGGGGATTGGAATTGACCGTCGACCTCGAGTCGCAGACCGTGCAGACGGGCGACGGAGGCCGTTTTCACTTTCCGATCGACGACTTCTCGAAGTACTGCCTGTTGAATGATGTGGATGAGCTCGGCTACATCCTCCGGTATGAAGAAAAGATCGCGGCATATGAGAAGACCAACACGTAAGTTCGACCGGTCCTCGCGGCGGAGGTCGAATTGAAAGCACGAATCACGGTGTTACCCGGCGACGGCGTCGGCCCGGAGGTGACGGCCGAGGCCGTCAAGGTTCTCGCCCACGTCGGAAAGCAATTCGGCCACGCGTTTTCATTCGAAGATTTTTTGATCGGCGGATGCTCCATCGACCGCTTTGGCACCCCGCTGACCGACGAGGCGATCAAAGCGTGCAAGGAGGCCGATGCCGTGCTCCTCGGCGCGGTCGGAGGTCCCAAGTGGGATGACCCGGAGGCGCGTGTCCGCCCGGAACAGGGACTCCTCGCGATCCGAAAACAGCTGGGCCTTTTTGCAAACCTTCGTCCGGTCCGGACGCATCCGGCGCTTCTCCACGTCTCACCGTTGAAGGCCGAGCGTCTGGCGAACGTGGATCTCCTGGTCGTGCGCGAGCTGACGGGCGGACTGTACTTTGGAAAACCGAAGGGACTCGACACGGTCGACGGACATCTTCGCGCAGTAGACACTCTCGAGTATTACGACTACGAAATCGAACGGGTCGTGCGACTTGCATTCGAGCTTTCACGGTCGCGGCAGAAGAAGGTAACATCCGTGGACAAGGCCAACGTGCTCGAATCCTCGCGGCTCTGGCGTCGGGTCGCCACCCGCGTTTCAGCAGACTTTCCGGATGTCAGGCTCGACCACGTTCTTGTCGACACCGCGGCGATGCGGTTGGTCTCCGCCCCGTCCTCATTCGACGTGCTTGTCACGGAAAACATGTTCGGGGATATCCTCACCGACGAAGCATCGGTACTCGCCGGTTCGATGGGGATGCTCCCATCGGCATCGATTGGGAGCGGCGGGCCGGGATTGTACGAACCGATTCACGGCTCTGCCCCGGACATCGCGGGAAAAGGAATCGCAAATCCGATCGGCTCGATTCTCAGCGCGGCTCTCCTGTTGCGCCATTCGCTGGGGCTCGAGAACGAAGCGGGCGCCGTCGAACGGGCCGTCGGAAGCATCATCACCCGCGGTGTTGTCACGGCGGATGTCGGAGGCCGCTGCGGAACCCGACAGGTTTCGGAAGAAATAATCAATCAGATACGCGGAGATTAAGGAGGAACAATGGCCGGCATGCAATCGAAGTTCGTCTGGATGAATGGCGAACTCGTCGAATACCAGAAAGCGACGGTGCACTTTCTTACCCCGGCGCTTCACTACGGCATGGGCGTGTTCGAAGGAATCCGGAGTTATGCGACGGAACGTGGCCCCGCCATCTTTCGGCTCAGAGAACATCTTGAACGCCTCGTCGTCTCCGCCGCGATCCTTGGATTCCGGAAATTTCCGTACACGGTCCAACAACTTGCGGACGCTGTCAAGCTCACGGTCCGGTCGAATGGATTTGCCGAATGCTATATCCGTCCCCTCATATTTCTTTCCGGCGGAGGCTGGAATCTCAATATCGACGGGGGAGAGCCGCAGGTCGGGATCGCAGTGTGGGAATGGAAGAACTATCTCGGCGAGGAGGCGCTGGACCGGGGAGTGCGCGCGAACATCTCGTCCTTCACGCGACATCATCCCAACGTCATGATGACAAAAGCGAAGATCTCCGGGAATTACGCGAACAGCTTTCTTGCGAAAACGGAATCGACGCGGCTTGGCTTTGACGAATCGATTCTGCTCGACCCGCAGGGGTACGTTGCGGAATGTACCGGGGAAAACGTGTTCATCGTGCGCAGAGGGACGCTCATCACACCGGGACTCGCCCCCGTCCTTGACGGCATCACGCGGAATTCTGTCATCTCGCTTGCAGAAGACCGCGGCTATGAAGTGCGGGAGGCCGCGATTTCCCGCGACCAACTCTACTCGGCCGACGAAGTCTTCGTCTGCGGCACTGCCGCGGAATGCATTGCGTTGCGCGAGATCGATTTCCGCGTCATCGGCGACGGGAAAATGGGACCCGTCACGCGCACGCTCCAGAATGACTTTCAGCAGGCCGTCCGGGGAAAACACGCACGGTCGGCGGCCTGGCTTGAATACGTGGAGGAGCCGGCGAGAATTTCGCTTCGAAAGACCGGCTCATCGTCGCGCTGAAGTTCCGGCGTTGACCCATCCAAACACCAACCAGCCCGCGATCGGCCCGGGAATCGGCGTATGAAAATCGCGGTTGTGCAAACGGATCCTCAGTTCGGCGAGAAGAAAAAAAACATCGCGGAGGCGCTCCGCCAGATGCACTCCGTGAAAGCCGACCTGTACGTCCTTCCCGAGCTCTTTGCCAGCGGATATAACTTTAATTCGGCCGATGAAGTCGTCCATCTTGCGGAGCCGTTTCGCGAGGGGGAAACGTTCGCGGCAATTCAGGAATTCGCGCGCCACAATCGGTGCAGTGTCGTTTACGGCTTCGCGGAGAGAGACGGAAAATCTTTCTTTAATTCGGCGGGTTTTATCGGACACGACGGCACTTCGGGGATTTACAGGAAGATCCATCTGTTCGACCGTGAAAAACTGTTCTTCTCGCCCGGCAACCTCCCCTTCCAGGTTTTTGCAACGCCCATGGGAGTCGTCGGCGTGATGGTGTGTTTTGACTGGTATTTCCCCGAGAGCGCGCGCACGCTGGCATTGAAAGGCGCACAGCTCATCGCTCATCCTTCCAACCTCGTCCTGCCCAACTGCCCCGACAGCATGCCGACACGCTGCCTCGAGAACAGGGTGTTTGCGGCGACCGCCAACCGCGTCGGAACGGAGGATCGCGGCGGATCTTCCCTGACCTACATCGGCCAAAGCCAGATCACGTCACCGCGCGGGGAGATTCTTCACCGGTGCAACCGTGACAAACCCGAGGTCGCCGTCGTCGACGCGGACCTTTCGATCGCTGCGAACAAAAACGTCACCCCCCGAAATCACCTTCTGAACGACCGGCGGCCCGAGTTCTACAGTTGAGCGGATAAGGGATGAAACCGGAGGGAGAACTCCGGCGTCATTTCCTTGCGGCAATCCCCTGCCGATCTTCTTTGCCGCGAACAACCGAAAATCCGGCAGCGACAAGGCAGAGGACGGCAGAAAGCGTGAACGCACTCTGAATACCCACCACAAACCCCTGCATTGTGTCCGAACCCAGCGTCACGTTTGTCCCCACAAACAACTGCATCATAACCTGATGCGGCAAACTTCCAGCCGCGACCGCGAGCGATAGGGCGAAGCTCGTCACCATTCCGACCTGCCTCAGCGTTGCGAGCGTGCCTGATGCCACACCAAGGCGATTCGGCGGCGCGCTGTTCATCGCGGCGCTGGTGTTGGGAGACCAGAACATTCCGCCTCCCAGGCCCATGAGCGCAAGCCCTCCGGCGATTGCGGCATACGAAGTCGTGGGAGAGAGGACAGCCTTGAACCAGACCAGGGCGAGAGCCTGCAGGAGGAGCCCAATCGTGGCCGGCACACGCGCTCCAATGTGGTCGGCGACGAGCCCGCTTATCGGGCCGACGATCGCGCTGACGACGGGGAGAGGAATCAGGAGCAGCGCCGCCGTGAGTGGATCGTAGCCCCGAACTCCCTGCATGTAAAAGACGATGAGAAAATTGACGGCGAAGATCGCGAGCGCCTGCAGCATCGCTGCGAGCACGGAATAATTGTACACACGATTCTGGAAGAGTGTCAGGTCGAGAACCGGATTCGGGACGCGCCGCTCCCAGAGCAGGAAGACGACAAGCATCAAAAGGAAGAATCCGAACGTCGCGAGGATCGGAGCAGACAACCAGCGATGCTCGATCCCCTGCGTCAGTGAAATGAGGAGGGCAATCAATCCAAGGCAGAACGTCGCGGCTCCGACCGGGTCGAAGCGTTCAGCCCGGTCGCGATTGGATACTTCATGCAAGGCACGATAGCTCCAGAATGTTCCGAGAATCCCGATCGGAACGTTGATAAAGAAAATCCATCTCCAGTCTGCCGCCTTCAGGATCAATCCGCCGAGAAGCGGGCCGGCGATTCCGCCGATCGCCCAGGTAATGCCGTTGATTCCCAGGGCGCGGCCGCGTTGGTTCGGCGGAAACACTTCCGTAATGATCGCCGGGGCATTAACCAGCATCATCGCGGCCCCGGCTCCCTGCACCAGGCGGTAGAGAATAAGCTGGAGCGCGGTCTGCGATATGCCGCAAAGGGCCGACCCGACGGTAAAGACGATGAATCCGACATTGTACATCTTCACGCGGCCGAGGATATCTGCGATCCGCCCGAACGTCAGAAGAAAGATCGTGCTGATGAGGATGTACGCCATGATCACCCACACCATTTCGATCAGGTCGGCGTGGAGCTTCACCATCATGTCCGGAAGTGCGAGGATGACGATCGTGCTGTCAATCGCAGC
Organism: Bacteroidota bacterium; assembly: GCA_035499415.1. GTDB lineage: Bacteria > Bacteroidota > Ignavibacteria > UBA10030 > UBA10030 > DATJYV01. Next base: position 5,716 of record DATJYV010000222.1, on the reverse strand, counting down.
CATGAGCGCGCCGATTGTGGTGACGCTGAGGGCGATCCATTTGTACTCAATGCGCCCGGCTGGCGGCGCGATCCGCGTGTCAATCATATTGTCGACCTTGCTCATTCTCCGGTCCGTTTTTTATTGGCATCCATTTTAAAATCACTCTTCGTGACACGATTTTCAATGACTTAATGTACGAAAGAAATAAGCTCGTGCGGAGAAAATACTTTCGGCGCGGCGGAGGTTTAAGCTGAATTTCACAATCTGCCTGGAGGGGTCGGCTCGCAAGGTGTCCGGCAATGGTTGCGGAGCCGGACAGCACTTCTGAAGAATCTGGTGGGAAAAGGGATTCGGATTGCGGACGGCGTGGTCCGACGGTTCAACCTACGCGGCACGAAGTCTCTTGAAAATATCCGACGGCCTGCCAAAAAATGCGGGAATCCGTTCCTTCCATTCATCGAGCTTCATGTACACGACCGGCACGATAACGAGGGTCAGCAGGAGCGAGCTTGTCAATCCGCCGATCAATGCCCACGCAAGACCGGACTTCCATTCCGACCCGGGGGCGGATGAAAGGGCGATCGGAAGCATTCCAAAAATCATCGTCAGGGTCGTCATCAGGATCGGTCGAAGCCGGGACTGCGCCGCTTCCAGAAGCGCGTCGTACACCGTCAGCCCGCGTTCGAGCCGGGTCTGAATCGTACGGTCAACCAGCAGGATCGCATTCTTGGCCACCAATCCCGTCAGCATGATGATTCCCAGCATCGAGAAGATGCTCAGGGCCTTTCCGGTCGCCGCCAAGGCCACCATCGAACCGACCATCGCCAGCGGTATCGAGAACAAAACGACGAACGGATACACGTACGAATCGTAGAGCGCGACGAGAATGAGGTAGATGAAAAGGATCCCGATGAGCAGGGCCAGAAAAAGGTCGGTGAACCCCTCTGCACGCATTTTTTCCATGCCGAGATACGTCAGGGTTACACCCGCGGGGAGTTGGACGCCCGCGATCCGCTGCTTGAAGTCCTGCATGATGGTCCCGGTGGGACGGCCGAGCGTTTCCCCGTTGACGTAGATGAGACTGATACGGTCTCTTCGCTCCAGCTTCGTCGGCCCGGAGGACTGGTAAATCGTCGCGAATTGCTTCAACTCGACCTGCTGGCCTTTGTTATTGACAAGCGTGATGTTTCCGATATCCTCCGTTCGTGTGCGATTAAATTCATCGAAACGAATGCGGATGTCGTACTCATTGCTCCCGTCGCGATATTTCGATTGATCGTCCCCCGTCAATGCCACCCGCAATGTCGTTCCCACGTCGGCAACCGAAAGGCCGAGCTGGGCCATCTTGGTCCTGTCGATTTCAATGCGCATTTCGGGCTTCCCCGATTCGGACGAAAGACGAACATCCGTCGTGCCGGGAACGCCTTTCAAAACATCTTCCACCTGCCGGGCCGCAGTTGAAATGGAAGCGAAATCCGTCCCGTTCACCGCGATTTGAATGGACGATTGATTCGCCGACCCAAAGATGCCGATCGGATTGACGTACACCTTCAGCCCCGGGATTTCCTTGAGCTTCGCTTTGATCTCCTCCCCGACCTCCGTCGTCGTTTTCGCACGATGCTCCTTCGGCACAAGCGTGACGTTGAGCTGGGTCAGATTGTCGCTCGAGAAGGAAAGAGAACCCTGCGCCTGCGCGCCGACGCCCGTAAACACCTTCTCGATTTCCGGCATCTGCGCAAAGAGCTGCTCGATTTTCAGCGTCGCCCGATTATTCTGCTCGATCGAAGTCCCGGGTTCCATCTCATTCGAGACGCTGAATTCGCCCCGGTCGGATTGCGGCATGAACTCGTTTCCGATGAATCCAAGCGCCGGAAGCAGCAGGGAGACTAGAAAAAGCCCGGCCGTCGCAAGGCCGACCTTCGCCTTGTTCACAAGAGCCCATTTGAGCGATCGCTGATAGAAATCTGAAAAGCGGTGATGTTGTTTTTCAAACCCCAGCGCGAATTTTCCCAGGAGGGTGCGGTCGGTTAATCGCTCGAGCTTGCCGAATCGTGAGGCCAGCGTCGGGGTGATCGTGAATGATACGAACAAGCTGGTCAAGGTCGAGCCGACGACGACCAGGGCGTATTGCCTCATGATCTGGCCGACGATGCCGCTGACGAGAGACAGCGGAAGAAACACGACGACGTCCACCATGGTGATGGAGAGGGCTGCAAAGCCGATCTCGTTTCGTCCCCGGAGAGCCGCGTCGCGCCGCTCCTCCCCTTTTTCCAGATGGTGATAGATATTCTCGAGCACGACGATGGAATCGTCTACGAGGATGCCGATCACCAGGGACATGCTTAACAAGGTCATCACATTCAACGAGAAATCCATCGCGTACATGAACCCGAATGTTGTGATGAGGGAAGCGGGGATCGCGACAAGGACGATGAGGGAATTTCTGAAACTGTGCAGGAACAGCAGCATGACGATGGCAACCATGACCACAGCCCGCATGAGGTCGTCTCGCACCGCCCGTACTGCGTCGAGCGTGAAGGACGAAGTATCCTCCGCAATGTCGAAGAGAACGCCCTGGGACTTGTATTCGGACTGCATCGTCTGCAGTTCCTTCCGCACGAGCTCGCTGACCGTGACCGCATTTGCGTCGGATTGCTTCACCACCTGAATGCCGATGGAAGTGACGCCGTTGACCCGATTGATCAGGGCGTGGTCTTTGCGGCCGTCCCTCACTTCCGCCACATCTGCCAGATGAACGTCGCCCCCCTGGCGCGAGCGGGCGATCACCAGCTGACGCAGGTCCTCGATGGACTTGAATTTTCCCGCTATCCTCACGACAAACTGCTCATCGGCGTCCTTGAAGTTTCCCGTCGGAAAATCCATGTTCGCGTTTCGAATCGCCTGCATGATCTGCAGGACGGACAGGCCATACGCGCGGACTTTTCTTGGATTCAGGTTCACCTGGATTTCGCGCTCGTCTCCCCCTGTGATAGCAACCTGTGCCACGCCGGCGATCTTTGAGATCCGCGGCTGAATGTGGTCCTTCATGAATTGGAAGAATTTCCGCGAATCCATCCCGCTCGTCACACCGACCCTCAGGACGGGGATTTCGTCGAAGGCGATCTTGGACACCGTCGGCTGCTTCGCGTCGGCGGGAAGCTGTGCGAGAACCGCATTGACTTTGCGCGAGGCGTCCTGGACGACGAAATCGATGTTCGCATCCTGCGTGAACTCAATGATCACGAGCGACACGCCTTCAAACGAGCTCGAGCGCACATCATCGATCTTGTCGATCCCCGAAACGGCGTCTTCGATGACCTTCGTGACGTTGTTTTCGACTTCGTAGGGAGATGCGCCCGGATACTCCGTCGTGATCGTCACGACGGGGATGGACATCTTGGGGAGAAGCTCGTACTTCATCTGGTAATAGCTGAAGAGCCCGAGAACGCTCAGCACGGAGAATGCGACGACAACGAGCGTCGGCCGCTTGATCGATAGTTCGGTAATCGTCATAACCGCGTCCCTGTCTCTTCTTCCCTACTTGCGAATGATCACGGAAGCCCCGTCGCTCAAATTATCCTGTCCGTCAACCACCACCAATTCTCCCTGTTGCAGACCGCCGGAAATCTCGACGGACGTTCCGATCTGTTTTGTCGCAACGACGCGCCGGATTTTGGCGATATTATCCTTCACGATGTAGAGACTCGCGTCCTGAATACTTCCGAGCAGGGCTTCACGCGGGATGAGGAGCGCGGGGCCATCCGATTTCAATTTGATGGTGATGGAAACAAACATGCCGGCTTTGAGCTGGCGTTTGGGGTTCCCCAACAAGACTTCCACGGGATACGTATGACCCTCATCGCCTTTGGATGAGATCGTGCTGATCGACCCCGCAAAGACCGTCTCGGGAAAAACATCGGTCGAAATCTCGGCCGGGTCGCCGACCCGGAGCCGAAAGACATCCGCTTCCGCGACGTTGACCTTTGCCTTCAGCTTTGAGACGTCGACCACCTCGGCAATCTGCGTGGCCTGCGGTGCGCCCATGACCATGGTGCCGACATTGACGAATCGCGCCGTCACGATTCCCGCAATCGGCGTTGTAATCTTCGTGTCCGACAATTGGCGTCGCGCAGAGACGTACTGCGCTTCGGCGGACTGATATGTCCAGCGGGCCTGTTCAAACTGGGTGTCGGAAATTGAATGTCCCTCGATCAGCGCCTGATATCGCTCAAGGTCCTTCTTCGCTTTTTCATACGTAACCTCAGCCGCCTTGAACGCGGCCTCCTTCAATTCGCTGTCAACCTCGACCAGCACTGCGCCTGCGGCCTTATAGTCACCCACTTCGACGTCGACCTTTACAACGCGTCCCTGCGTTTCCGAAAGCACCACGACATCGTTGAATCCGTTGAGTGTTCCGACGACCGAGACCCTGTCGTCGGCCGACTGCCTGACGGCCGGGATGACCGAGACCGAATACGCCGTCGCAATCGAACCTTGCGCGTTTGAAGCGTTCATTTCCGCCTTGTTCTTCATGATCAGGAAAAGCAAAATTGCCACGATCAACCCGCTGATTAGATACAATCGCATTCTCGTACTCATGCATTCATTCCTTCAAGAGATTTCCGCCTTAGCGAATTCCAAAGCCCGCTGTGGGCGCAGAACTTCCGCGCGCAGATAGGCCTGCCCGGTTGCAAGTTCCGCTCGAACAAGCTGCCGAACAACTCCTTACCCATGACCCGTTGCGGGGCCAATGATAATTAGCAAACAACATGCCTTAGTTTCGTGTGTTCAGGAAAGGAGTTTGGAGCAAAAAGAAGCGAAAAACCCGGAAGGTCTCATCATCAAAAATGGGAATTACTGAGGATGAGAATTCGTGAAAGTGAAGCGTTCAGGTCCGAAGACTGCCCGACCCGGACAGACTTCAGGGTGAGCGATGACTTCGATCTTAATAAAGAACGCTCGGCCCGAGCCGCGATTCGGGAAATCCCAGTATCCGAAAAACACTACCGCCCGGACAATCACCCGGGCGGTTCGCAACGTGCGGAGACGAAAATGAGTACTTCGATAATGAACCCTATTTGAGCAGCACAAGTTTCTTCGTTGCGGTGAAGTTCCCCGCCTGGAGCCGGTAGAAATAAATGCCGCTTGAATTCTGCGCGGCATCCCAGCGCAGAGTGTAAGATCCCGCCGACCTGACTTCATCCACCAGTGTCACCACTTCGCGCCCAAGCACATCGTAGATCCGCAGCGTTGTCCAGCTCGTAACCGGCAGCTGGAAGCTGATAACTGTCGTCGGATTGAACGGGTTTGGATAATTCTGCGCGAGTGAATACGTTGCGGGAATGTAGCCGAACTGAACCTCGACGCTCGGCGAAAAACGGAAGGAGCCGTCCTGGTTCATGAACTTCAGCCTGTAATCGATCCGGCTCGCAGGAGGTGTGTCGACGAAGGAATATTGATGCGGCGACGAGCTGGATCCGGCCCCGCGCACTAATCCAATGTCCGTCCACGGATTATTCTGGTTTGCACCCGCCTCACGCCGTTCCACTTCAAACCCATAGCTCTCTGTTTCTGATGCGGTGTTCCAAAAAAGTTTCACATCGCGCTTCTCCACCAGGGCCTGGAATGTCGTCAGCTCCACCGGTAAGGGGCCGCCGTTGATGGAAGTGTCCGAAAGCTGAATCAACTGTTTTTGCGGCCAGTCAAGAATGGAACCGAGGAATCCGCCGGCGAG
>DATJYV010000221.1:0-6556 GCA_035499415.1 Bacteroidota bacterium | reverse complement strand
TCTTCTTCCGTCGATTCTTCGGGCTCCACACCGGGATTGGTGAACAGCATCGCCCGACTCGACTACGACCTCGCTCTGACCACGATCAGCGTAAGCATGCGCACAGTTGGGATCGGCACCGTCCCTGTTATCTCATCGACCGTCCAAAATGTGGGACGCAATGCAGTCGCAACGTACCAGACAGTCATCACATATACTCACCGCGAGGGCATCGCCGTGGCTCCTTCGGATACTGTCGCAATCCTTCCCCATCCATCACCGCTCGCTCCCGGAGATTCCTCCAAAACCGATTTCATCTGGAGCTTCGCTCCCGCCGGCGAAACGCTCATCCATGTTTCCATCAAAGGAAGTCACGACGATCGTCCGAGAAACGACACGCTCTCCGCTTATTTTTCGCTCAGCTATACATCGCCTTCCCTCGTTATCAACGAGATCATGTTCGACCCGCTTGCCGGCCAGTGCGAATGGGTCGAACTTTACCATCGCGGCGCAGTCCCCATCGACCTCCTTCGCTGGACCGTTTCGGATCGCCCCACTCCTTCGGGGTCGGTGAATCGATGGACATTGTCCTCGCAGTCCCTCATCGCACGCCCGGGTGATTTTGTCGTCCTGGCGGGCGATTCCTCCATCCTTTCGCTTTATTCCTGGCTTCGTCAGACACCGCCGAACGTCCGCCTCGTCATCGTCAATCGACCGGATGGCCTGGGGTTCAATAACGACGGCGATGCGGTGGTACTTCGCGACCTCACCTCGCTCACGGTCGACAGCGTCGCCTATTTGCCCTCCTGGCACAATCCGCAATTCACGACGACGAACGGACGGTCGCTCGAAAGGATCAATCCGAACGGACAGAGCAATGACCCTCGGAACTGGAGCACCGCGGCGGGAGTTCTCGGAGGTTCGCCCGGGAAGGTTAATTCGGCGTTCACTCCGCCGGCTGCGTCGACGTCCGCATCCCTGACATTTTCTCCCAACCCGTTTTCTCCCGACGGCGATGGGTTTGAAGATTTCTGCAACATCCACTTCAAACTTTCATCCTCGGCTTCGCTCGTCCGGATTCGCCTCTACGATATCAAGGGACGCCTCGAGCGAACGCTGGTTCAGTCCGACGTGTATGGACCTCAGGGGGACGTTGTGTGGAATGGATTGGACGATGCAGGGATTCGAGTCCGGATCGGAACGCACGTCGTTCTCCTCGAAGCGGTGGACAGATACTCGGGGGCCGTCACCAGACTGAAAGGGGTGATCGTCGTTGCAACGAAATTTTGATGAAACGATAACAGGTCTTATTGGCGGGAATCGGACGGAATTGGTATATTCCTCTTCAGGATACGAACATGACAAGCCCTTAGGAGCTGAGAGAATGTCGAAGGAAGCCAAATCGCATCGAATGAGCAAGAGAAAAAGAATCGCACTCATCGCACACGATAACAGGAAATCCGACCTCGTCGATTGGGTTCGATACAACCGGCACACGCTGGCCGAGCACGACCTCTATGCGACGGGCACGACCGGAAGCGTCCTGTCGGCGGAGCTCGACTTGAAGGTGACGCGATTTCTGAGCGGACCGCTCGGCGGCGACCAGCAAGTCGGAGCGGCAGTCGCCGAGGGAAGAATTGATTTCATCATCTTCTTCTGGGATCCGCTCGAGCCGCAACCCCACGACGTGGATGTAAAGGCACTCCTCCGCATCGCCGTTGTGTACAACACGCCGATCGCGTGCAATCGCTCCACGGCGGATTTTGTCCTCACGAGCCCCTTGATGGACACGGAATATAAGCGGGCGATTCCGGATCATTCACGGGGCCGCGCAGAGGTTTGACTCCGGCCGTCTTCGTCCCAACGCAGAGGTCAGGCAGGCCTCTGTCATTGCGAGGAGCGCTCCTCAGCGACGCCCGTCCGCCCTGCTTCATCTTCTGGCGGAAAGCAATCTGACTTTCAGAGAAGCCGGTCGAGCTTCACTGTTATGGAGACCGGATTGCTTCGAAAGCACCTGCCCGCGTGCCGAACACTTCTGCCTCCCGCCTCCTCGTTCGGACGCTCCTGCCCCGGGACGAGGGCGTGTCGAGAACTTACCCTTGCCGATCGGTGAAAGAACCGATCCTCCACAGAAAGTTCGAGGTGACGGTTGGTTGGAAAGAGGACCCTGCCTCCTCTTCCATCGTATTGCTCATCCATCCCTTTCTTCCTACATTTGTGAGAAGAATGCGCAAAAAAGTATGCCGCAGATTCGACGGTGGACCGCTGAAGATCGTCGCTGAATGAGCCGTTGCCCATGATGCCCGACATCGAACCGCCGGGCGTTTCCGTCTCCCGGCTTTTCATTTATCCGGTCAAATCCTGCGGCGGCATCGAAGTCCGCGAAGCCGTCGTGGAGAAACGCGGGTTCCGGCACGACCGCCGATGGATGGTGGTCGACCGCAACGGAATTTATATGACTCAGCGGAACCATCCCCGGCTCGCGCTCGTCCGGACAACAATCGCCGCCGACGGGTTGCATCTCTCCGCCCGGGGAATGACAGAGTCGGTCACGCCGTTGGAAGCGGATGATGGAGACCCGGTGGATGTGGTTGTCTGGGAGGATCGGATATCTGTCCGCAGCGTGGATCGGCGAATAGACCGCCGGCTCAGCGACTTCATGCAGATGGAATGCCGGCTGGTGTATTTTCCCGGGACGACGAAGAGAACGGTCGACCCGGTGTACGGGAAGGATGGAGACGAGGTGGGATTTGCGGATTCGTTTCCATTTCTGATCCTCACGCAATCGTCGCTCGACGACCTCAACCGCCGGCTGAACGAACCCCTGCCGGTCAACCGGTTCCGTCCCAACATTCTTCTTCGCGGGAATGAGCCGTATGAAGAGGATCGTTGGTCGTCGGTCCGCATCGGCACGATTCCCTTTCGATTGCCCAAGCCGTGCGCCCGATGTGTGACCACGACCGTCGACCAGGAGACCGCCGCAACAGGATCAGAACCTCTCAGGACATTTTCTGCGTATCGTCTCTCTGCCGACCGGAAGCCGCTGTTCGGCTGGAAGGCAATCGCGGACGCGCCGGGACTGATCCGGCGCGGGGACCGTGTCGAGGTATCAGGGTTCCGCGCATCCGAGAGTATCCCGGTAACGAGACAAGCTGTCCCATGACGAAGTCGCAAGCATCGCCGAAAAAACGATTCAGCGCCGCTCTCCGGGAGATCGAACATCTCCATGCGCACGGTGCCGGGGGGATTGAGACGTGCGGCATGCTGACGCGACGGTTTGACGGCGTGGTGCGTACGATCGCGCAGGAAGCGCAGATTTCCGGCGACGAGATGGCGATCGTTGCGCTGGGAGGATACGGCAGACGCGAGTTGTGCCTTTCTTCGGACGCAGACATCATGGTGGTCGTGCGGGACGCTGAAGGCAGGGAACGGAACGGACGGGCGATGCAGCGCTTCCTTCACCAGCTGCTTGCGTTGCAAATTCCGGTGGGTCACAGTTTCCGGACGGTTGCCGAATGCCGGCAGGCAGGCGAAAAGGATTTTGAAACGATGCTTTCGTTACTGGATGCGCGGAGCGTTGCAGGGTCTCGCGTCCTCTTCAAAGAAGTGCGCAATTCGACTTCCCGCGGCGGCGATCCCGCCGAACGGCGCGAATTCATCAACAAGCTCTTCGCGCTTACCGAAGCAAGACACGAGAAATACGGGAACTCCGTCAAGCTCCTGGAACCGAATATCAAGAACAGCGCCGGCGGACTGCGCGACCTCCAGACCGTTTTCTGGCTTCTCGTCGGTTTGGGAATCGAGGAATCGGGGAGGTCATCCTCGTCTCTCGCGGTCGTGTCCATGCTCCGTTCGAGAACCATTCGGTCGCTTTTCTCATCGTCTTTCCTGCGCGAAGTGCGGGCCGCGCTCGACTTTTTCCTCCGGATCAGAAACGAAATGCATCTCCAGGCGCGCGCGCTGCACGATACGCTGGAATTCGCCCTCCAGCCCAAAGTCGCCGCCGGGCTTCACTACCGGGACCGCGGACGCCATTCGGGGACCGAGCAGTTCATGCGCGATTACTACAAGGCAGCCCGCGTGACAGCGACGTTGTTTGAACGAACCTTGTCCTGGGCCAGGGATCGATGGACCCCGGCAAGCGGCTCCGCCAAGCGGAGAACGCTGGATGCGCAGTTTCTCCTCGACGGCAACAGAATTCTCCTGAGCCGAACCCAGCGCCTGTCGAATGCCGATGTCCTCCGGGCTTTCCTGCACCGGATTCGCACCGGAGCGGAATTTTCGTTCGCGCTCGAAGACCTCATTCATAAAAACCTCGGGCGGCTCAAACAGTTGAGGACGGGCCAGGAGGCGGGGCTGTTCCGTGAGATTCTTTCAGAGCCCGCGGGTGTTGCGGACGCAGTCAGACGGATGAATGCGCTGGGTCTTTTGGAGCGCTGGATTCCGGAATGGCGGCCGCTCGTCGCTTTTTTCCAGCACAACCAGTATCATTACTACACGGCGGACGAGCACACATTGGTGGTGATCGCAAACGCCGAAGACCTGGCGGGCTCGGCGTCGTCATTCGGCTCGGTTTTCCGCTCGATCCCCCGTCGTGAGGCATTGTATCTTGCGTGCCTGCTTCACGACATCGGGAAACCCCTCCGGGTTGGAGAGCACGAGATCGCCGGCGTCCGGATCTCCCGCACCATCCTTGCGCGGCTGGGGTACGCCGATATTGCGCGCGACGTCACGTTCCTGATCCGCAATCATCTGCGGATGGAACAGGTGGCGTTCCGCCGGAATCTGAACGACCCCCAGACGATTTCGCAATTCGCCCGGGAATTCGAAAACCCCGGCCAGCTCGACCTCCTGTATATCCTGACCTACGCGGATCTGGCGGCCGTCAACAAGAATGTGTGGACCGAATGGAAAGAAATGCTTCTGTTCGACCTCTACAAAAAATGCCGCGCCGTACTGACCTCACAATTGTCGAGCGAAGAGTGGCAGCAAAGCACAACGCAAGAGAATCGCGCCGCGGTAGCGTCGGCGCTCGACGTCCTTCGGGGCAATTTCCCGCGCAAGGAGCTTGAGCAACACGCCACCCTGCTGGAAAACGCCGAATATCTTCATGCGTTCAGCATCGACGAAGTGCGCGAGCACCTCCGGTCAATCGCCATGAAGGAACCGGTGGTGACGATTTTCGGCCAATGGAGCAACTACAGCGAGGCGACGGTCATCGCTCCCGACGCTCCGTTCCTGCTTTCCAGGGTCTGCGGCGTTCTGGCGACAAACGATGCAAACATCTTTGACGCTTCGGTCTTCACGCGCGAGGATGGGATCGTCATCGATAAATTCCGAATCGTGGATTTTGTGACGAAGGGATCGCTTCCGGAAGAACGCTGCGCAAAGATCCGTCAGGAGATGGCTGAGGTTCTCGGGGGAACGGCCGACCTCGCCGGACTCATGGAACGGCATCGGATCCGATGGAAGCGCCGTACCTTCCAATACAATCCCAATATCCGTCTCGACGTCGAATTCGAGGATCATCCCCGATATACCATCGTCGACATTTTTGCCCCCGATGCGCTCGGATTTCTCCATCGTGTGACCGAGGCGATGTCGCGCATGGGGCTCATGATTTCTTTTGCAAGAATCGCGACCCGCGCCGACGGCATCGTGGACTCTTTTTATGTCGTCGATTCGGCCGGCAGGAAAATCGATGACCCGGGCCGCCGGCGGTACCTCAAAAGCGAACTCCTGAGGGCGATTCGCGCAGTTTCCCGTACGGACGTTTTGTCGCATGTTTCGTGACCATGAACGATGAGCGGCCGATAGGAGTTTTTGATTCCGGCATCGGAGGGCTTACGGTCGTCCGCGCGCTCATGGAGAAACTCCCGCACGAGAACATCGTGTATTTCGGGGACACGGCACGCGTCCCATACGGACCGAAGTCTGCCCAGGTGGTGCGGGAATACGCTCTTGAGGATACCGATGTTCTTCTCGCGCACGACGTCAAGCTCGTTGTCATCGCCTGCAACACGGTTTCGTCCGTTGCGATCGACGTCGTCCAGAAACGCGCACGCGTGCCCGTGGTGGGCGTCATCATCCCGGGCGCTGAAGCGGCGGTGCGCACGTCAAAGACCAGGCGCATCGGTGTGATCGGCACGGTGGGGACCGTCGCGAGCCAGGCGTACGCCAATGCGATCCGCCGGGCGGATCCATCGTCCCGGATTTTCAGCCGGCCATGCCCCCTTTTCGTTCCTCTCGCCGAAGAAGGATGGCTGGACCACGAAGCGACCCGCCTGATCGCCAAGGAATATCTTTTTCCCCTGACGCTTGAAAAAATCGACACGCTCGTCCTCGGCTGCACGCACTATCCGCTCCTCTCGAAGGTGATCGGGGACGTCCTGCACAACAGTGTCTCTCTTATCGACTCCGGCAGGGAAACCGCCGATGTCGTCCGGGATGTTCTGACCCAACAGGGAATTCTGAACGACTCGACGATGAAGCCGAACGTCCAATTTTTCGTGAGCGACATTCCGCATCGCTTCACGGAGGTCGGAGAACGCTTCCTTGGGCAGAAACTGGGGCGCGT
>DATJYV010000220.1:0-12855 GCA_035499415.1 Bacteroidota bacterium | reverse complement strand
TGATCCTCATGAATCCGGCAGGCGTTTATACGCCGGATGTCGACCGGCTCGCCGCACTGTTTGACGCCCGGAAAACAAGCGATGTCGCCGCCCTTTTGGACATGATGTGGTACCATTTCCCGTGGTATTATTCCCTCTTCCTCAGGTCGATACGCAAAGACCTTACCCGTCGAAGGATCGGTGAGTTCGTGCGCTCGATCGTGAGGGACAACTTTCTTTCGAAAGAGCTGGGAGCTCTTCCGATCCAGACTTCGCTCATTTGGGGCGAGAACGACCGGCTCCTTCCGCGGGAAACGGTCTCGACTCTCGCACGGTGGATCCCAGGCCTTCAAATCTCCTTTATCCCGAAATGCGGGCACATTCCCCAGCTGGAGGCACCGCACCGGTGCGCACGTGTGGTCCTCAACCATCTCGACGGTCGTTTTGATGCCGTGGTCTGACGCCATCGCACGGGAAATTGAACGGGGCCGTGAAGCAGAACGGATCGGAAATGCCGGGATGGCCCGGACATGCGCTCGACGAGCTGCGGGAATCGCCATCCGCGAGCTCGAGAGCCGATTGAAGGGAAAAAACGACTCGAAGGATTTGATCCAGGAGCTTCGGTGGGTTGCAGAGGAACGGGGATTTCCGCGCGAAGTGCAACAGGCAGCTTATCGGCTGCAACAGCGGCTGAATCCCGACTTCACATCACTTTCGAAGAATCCCCTCTTTGATGCCGAAATAATCGTCCGCTTCGTCAGAGACGAATTGGAGAAGCTTCAAGCTCCTCCCCCGAGCTCATAGCCATCGTCCTCGTCCGGGCGAACGACCGGCCTCATGCCAGACCGCTTATGAGATCGAATAATGCAGGTAAGAAAGGCAACTGCACCAACCAAAACGATCAAGCCGAGCCGACGAATCATCTTCCCTTTTTTAGTTTAATGGAATAACGATTTCCGCCCCCAGTTCAGCGACGACCTCAACCGCATACCAGCGCTGAATTTCCATTTGCTCCAGGAGCAGTTCTTCCAATTCCTGCTGCTCTTCCGCCGATAACGGTCGAGAAATGTAATACCGACGTGGCATCAATCCCTCCGCGTTCACTTTTCCAACAATACAAGATCGTTGGGTTGTATTATGTACCGACTGTCACAGAGAAGCGCTGCGTCTCAAAACGAAACAACCCTTGAGTGATCCTCAAGGGTTGTCCGATGAAGCTTGCGAAGGGCGGGAAAATCATTCGACGATGTACGGGAATCCCCAGATTGACGTTGAGAACTTTGCCTGGTCGTCAAACAGAGAACTCCTCGTAAGAGCCGTGACGAGGACGTCGCGCCTGCATGCGATGTGATTCGTCCATGAGAACGAATACACGCGCTGGTACGACCCTCCGGATTGCGTCTGCGATATCAGTTGCATCCTGGTTGCCAGCGGCCGGATGACGAGCCCCAGAACCGAGTACGGCCTGTGCAGAAATACAAAATCAGTATCCGGATCGGAACTGGTGAGCGCTATCTGTACCGTCACTCTCTCGTTCGCATTCAGACTCAGATTGATCTCCGGCATTTCGCGCCGTGGCCCCGGAAAACCTTTAAACCGCAGGAAATACGAGGTCGGGTCCGTGATGACGAGCGTGTCGGACCCCATGAAGACCGTCATCTGATTGATTGTCACGTTGGAGCTGTCCGTTCCGCCCACGACCGCTGAAACTTCACGCGCCTCCCACCGCGCCGAGCCGGCGGCCGCGATGGAGCGTTTGAACACATTGACTTTTCGCATGGTGTGTTCGGTGAAGGGTTTGATGACGGTGGAATCGGCAGCCTGCCCCGCGTATCGTGCGCGGATGTAGACGTTTCCGGAGATCGTCGTCGTGATCGTCACTGCGACCGTGGTATCATTCACCTGGTCGTACGTCACGTCGCGCGAGGCCGAAAGGACTTTTCTTCCCCAGGCGAGCGGCGTGATGGCGGTCTGGTCCTTCGCGAGAGCGTCGTTTGCTCCCTGGTCATCCAGCATATCGGAATCGCTCGTGTAAAGAGGGTCAGCGTTGATCACCGCACTGATCGCATCTCTGTCGCTCTGGCTGACTGTCAGCCCGGGGCCGGTCGGCGATTTCGAACAACCCGCAAGAGCCACGATGCCGGCGAAGACAAGACTTCCGACGATCCATTGTTTTTTTCCCATGTTCATTCTCCTCCTCACGGTGAATGATAATTTGTAGCCGTTGGACAGGAAGGGCGGCGCGGAGTTTAATGAAGGATGGTGAGGAGCCGTGATTCAGGTCATTCCGAACGATTTACGGTGATACTTTTTTTCCCGTCGACGAGAATCACGTACTCCCCTCTTGGTGAAACGGCCCGGAGCTCGTGAATGACGACCGAGAGGCGGCCGCGGAGAATCTCTTCAAATTTTTTTGTCAACTCCCGCGCGATAACGATTTGTCTGTCTCCGAGCAGCTCCAATATCTCGTCGAGGGTTTTGCGCAATCGGTGGGGTGATTCGTACAGGATGATGGTCAACGGCTCGTCACGAAGGGATTGGAGCTTTGCCTTGCGCCCTTTTTTATGGGGAAGAAAACCTTCGAAGACAAACCGGTCTGTCGGAAGTCCGCTCGCGATGAGGGCCGACAGGAACGCGGAGGCGCCGGGGACGGGAACGACCGGGATACCGCGCTTGAGAGCTTCGCGCACAACGACACAGGAAGGGTCGGAAATTCCCGGCGTGCCGGCATCGGAGACGAGTGCGATTGACCGGCCGGATTGGAGGGATTCGATGAGGCCGGGCGTTCGGCTTCGCTCGTTGTGGCCGTGATAACTGACCATCGGTTTGCTGATTCCAAACCGGTGGAGCAGCACCCGGGTCGTGCGCGTATCTTCGGCCGCGATCAGGTCGACGGCATCGAGGATGCGAACGGCCCGCGCCGAGATGTCCTCGAGGTTTCCAATCGGCGTGGCAACGATGTACAACGTTCCGCCGCCCGTCGTCCTTCCATCCTCATGTTCCCCAGTCGCGGACATAACGAAAGTCGACGTTCACAGTGCGGTACGAAACCTTTGCAATGACCGGCGGACGCCGTTTATACTGGTTCTTCCGAATCATGGTACGGATCCGCTTGATGATCGTCGACTCAAAACCAAGCCCGTGCAGTTCGTCATCGGTCCTGCGCTCATCGACCATCCGGAAAAGGAGCGAGTCGAGCTTTCGGTACGATATTCCCAGGTCGGCTTCGTCCGTCTGCCCCTCCCAGAGGTCGGCCGACGGTTTTTTATGCACGATCGACGGGGGGAGATTCAGCGCTTCTGCGAGCTGCCAGACCTGGGATTTGTACAAATCCCCCAGCGGGTTGATGGCGGAAGCCAGGTCTCCGAAGATCGTCCCGTACCCGGTGAGAATTTCACTCTTGTTGCTCGTGCCGATGACCAGCGCGTTTTCCCGCGCCGACACATCGTAGAGCACGACCATGCGCATCCGCGCCATGACATTCCCTTGCCGGTTTCGCCCCTCCACTCCGTACTTCCCGCAATACGCCTCTGTCATCCCGGTAATATCGACGATTTCGGACTGAATGCGCAGGAAGTCGACAACTTTCCGGGCGTCTTCGAGACTGCTCCGGTGACTCTGCTTGTGGGGCATCAGAACGGCGGTAACGTTGTCGCGGCCCAGCGCTTCGGCGGCAAGCGTTGCGGAGACTGCTGAATCTACGCCGCCGGAGAGCCCCACGACGCCGCGACGGAAACCCGC
Source organism: Bacteroidota bacterium (assembly GCA_035499415.1). Taxonomy (GTDB): domain Bacteria; phylum Bacteroidota; class Ignavibacteria; order UBA10030; family UBA10030; genus DATJYV01. The sequence continues at coordinate 9,135 of DATJYV010000220.1, read as the reverse complement.
GCTTTGGGTCTCATCACGAATGAAGCGCGTGAGAATATCCCTCACGAGCGCCGTGTTCAACATGAGTTCGGAACTGTCGGTCTGATTCGACGCTTCCATTACCCATTCCCCGATTTCATGGTTTGGAGTGCGGAACGGATGATCGAAACGCCTTCATCCACTTCCTGCGGGCTCAGGGTCAACGGGGGGCGGAAGCGAATGGAGCGTTCGCCGCAGCCGATGAGAATCAAACCCCGTTCCAGGGCCCTCTTCTTCAATTCATCGCGCTCCCGGGACGTCGGGAGGTCCATGGCGCAGAGGAGACCGCGGCCGCGCGTGTTGTCCACCAGCCGGGGAAAATCCTGCTCGAGTTCGCCCAAAGATTTCAGAAGGTGTCCGCCGACGATACGCGCATTCTCGACAAGATTATCCTCCTCGATGATCTCCAGAATCTTTGCGAACCGTACCATGTCGATGAGGTTCCCGCCGAACGTGGAATTGATCCTGCTCGACGCGTGAAAAACATTTTCCGCGACATCGTCGATACGCGTGCTGCTCAGGAAGCCGCAGACTTGTGTCTTCTTCCCGAACGTCATCAAGTCGGGCTTGACGTAGTACTCGTGGCACCACATTTTGCCCGTAATTCCCACCCCGGTTTGAACTTCGTCCATGATGTAGAGCATCTCGTTTTCGTCGCAGAGCACCCGGAGCTCCTTCAGGAATTCGGCACGGAATTGATTGTCTCCCCCTTCGCATTGGATCGGTTCGATGATCAACGCCGCAATATCGTCCTTATTCTGTACGAGTGCGTTTTTTATTTCAGCGATCGCCGCCGCCTCTTCCCGTTTGACGCGTTCCAGGTTTTCGCCGGTCATCGGGAATCGGATCGCGGGATTAAGGATGCGCGGCCACGAGAACTTCGGGAAATAGTTTGTCTTCACCGGGTCGGTGTTTGTCAGGGCCAGCGTGTAGCCGCTGCGGCCGTGAAACGCGCGACGAAAGTGAACGATCTGGCTTCCCCGCTCGGTCTGATATCCTCGCTGGAAATTCTTCCGGACTTTCCAGTCGAACGCCGTCTTGAGTGCGTTCTCGACTGCCAGGGCGCCGCCGTCGACGAAGAATGCGTGCGGAAGGTATGCCGGCTGTGCAAGGCGGCCGAACGCGTCGACAAATTCGGCCATCTCGACCGTGTACGCGTCCGAGTTCGACGGTTTGTTGACTGCGACATAGGCAAGCTTTTCGAGAAACGCAGGCGCGGTCATTTTCGGGTGATTGATCCCGACCGAGCCCGAGCCAAAGAACGTGAAGAAGTCGAGGTATCGGCGGTTTGTTCGTGCGTCATGGACGTACGAGCCCTTGCTGCGTTTGAGGTCGACGACAAAGTCGAAACCGTCGACCAGCATGTGCTTCGCGAGAGTGGAGTGCACATCGCCCGGCAGTATGCGAACCCGGCCTCGTGAGGGTGGGAACGCGCGCGGGGAAGGGGAGATTTTACGCCGCTTGTCGGTCCGGCGAACTGTCCGGCCTCGTGATGTTTGTTTTATCGATGTTGCCATGGGCCACCATAGGAGTAAAGGGTTGAAGGATTCATGAAGCGACGACGCTTCCTTCAAGTTCCTTTCAAAAGAACTCCTGGTGTTCGTACAGCGAGAGGATGTACGGTCGTCCCGGCATATACTCAATAGTTGTCGATTTGCGCACGTTGGAGCCTGCCGCTGTAATCGACGTAGATCGTTTTCCATTCCGTAAAGAAATCGTACACGGTCCATCCGCCTTCGCGATGGCCGTTCCCCGTTTGCTTGACACCCCCGAACGGCAGGTGCGCTTCCGCGCCAATCGTCGGCACGTTGATGTAGGTGATCCCGGCCTCGATGTCCCTCATCGCCTGGAATGCCTTGTTGATGTCCCGCGTGTAAACCGACGAAGAGAGGCCGTAGGCTGTATCGTTGAGCGTCGTTATCGCGTCCTCCAGCGACCTCGCGCGCAGGACAGACAGTACGGGTCCGAAGATCTCCTCCTTGGCAATCCGCATCGACGGCTTTACGTCGCCGAATATCGTCGGCTCGTGGAACCAGCCCTTTCCCAGGCCGTCGGATTTCGGAATCGAACCTCCGAGCACGAGCGTCGCACCTTCGGCCTTTCCTATTTGCACGTATTCCTGAACTGTTTTCTGCTGGTTTTGATTGACCACGGGCCCGACGTCCGTCGTCGTAAGAAGTCCGTCGCCAAGCCGGAGCTTCTGCGTCCGGCCGACGAGCATCGTCATGAACTTGTCGTAGATTTTTTCGTGGACGATCAGCCGGCTCGTCGCGGTGCATCGCTGTCCGGTGGTGCCGAACGCCCCCCACAAGACGCCGTCGAGAGCGAGGTCGAGGTCAGCGTCATCCATGACGATCTCCGCATTCTTCCCGCCGAGCTCGAGCGAGACCCTTTTGAGCGTTTCGGAAGCGTCCCGCGATATTTGCTTTCCGACGGGCGTCGAACCGGTGAAGGAAATGAGGTCAACGTCCGGATGAGTCACGATGGCGGTTCCGACTTCGCGGCCGAACCCGTGGACGATGTTCACGACGCCGGGCGGGAGACCGGCCTCGTTCATGATTTCCACGAGCGTCGTTGCGCTCTTGGGGGTGTCCTGGGCTGGTTTGAACACCACCGTATTTCCCGAGAGGATGGCCGGGAACATTTTCCACGTGGGAATTGCCATCGGAAAATTCCAGGGAGTGATGATGCCGGCGACGCCGATCGGCATGCGGACCGACATCGCAAATTTGTCGGGAAGCTCCGACGGCACCGTGTGGCCAAAGAGACGCCTTCCCTCCGACGAGGCATAGTAAGCCGTGTCGATCCCTTCCTGGACATCCCCCTTTGTCTCCGCGAGCACCTTCCCCATCTCCCGCGTCATCTCACGCGCGAGTTCGTCTTTTCTCCGCACGAGCATGTCCCCGATCTTTCGCATGATGTCCCCCCGCGCCGGTGCCGGGACGAGCCGCCACTTCTTGTACGCCCCCCTCGCCGCTTCCACTGCAGCGTCAACATCGGCTTTGCCCGATCTCGGAAATATCCCTACCACCTCGTCCCAGTTTGCAGGGTTGCGATTCTCAAACGTCTCGCCCGACTTCGCCTCAACCCATTTGCCGTTGATCAGATTCCTGAATTTCTCCGCCATCGACCTTCTCCGGTCTCAGTTCAACCCGACTTGTTCAAAAATATAATCGACGTGCTTCAGCCCTCGTGCGGGGTCAAAGAGTTCGTCCAGCTCTTCGCGGGATAAACGTTTTGCGATCTCGGCGTTGGACATCAAACGGTCGATGAAATCCGACCCGTTCCGCCATACTCTCATCGCTTCGTCCTGCACAACCCTGTACGCATCCTCCCTCTTCATCCCCTTTTTTGTCAGAGCCAGAAGGACTTCCTGGGAAAAGATCAATCCTTTCGTCCGGCCGAGGTTCTGCGCCATGTGTTCCGGGTAGACGAGAAGTTTTTCCAGGATGCGCGTGAATTCCGCGACCATGAAATCGAGGACGATGCAGCTGTCCGGAATGATGACTCGTTCCACGGACGAGTGCGTGATGTCCCGCTCGTGCCAGAGCGCCACGTTTTCCATCGCCGCAAGCGCGTTCCCTCGGAGGACGCGCGAAAGTCCGGTAACCCGCTCACAGGCGATCGGATTCCTTTTGTGGGGCATCGCCGATGATCCCTTCTGCCCCTCCGAAAATCCCTCCTCAACTTCCAGGACTTCGGTCTTCTGCAGGTGGCGGATCTCCGTCGCAAATTTCTCCAGGGAACACCCGCAAACCGCCAGGGCGTTCATGAATTCCGCATGGCGGTCGCGCTGGAGAACCTGCGTCGACACCGGCGCGGGCTCGAGTCCGAGCTTTTTGCAAACGTACCGCTCGACCGCGGGGTCGAGATGCTGATATGTCCCCACCGCCCCGGAGATCTGACCGACGGAGATCGAATTCTTCGCGGCGTGCAGCCGTACAATATTCCTTCCCGTTTCCGCATACCAGAGCGCCAGTTTCAGCCCGAACGTGATCGGTTCGGCATGTACGCCGTGCGTCCGCCCGACCATGATAGTATGCCTGAATTCCTTCGCGCGACGGCCCAGCAAATCACGAAGCCGCTGCAATCCGTCGAGCAGCATTTCCGAGGCCTGCTTCATCTGAACCGCAAGCGCGGTGTCGAGAACATCCGACGAAGTCATTCCCAGATGGATGAAGCGCGATTCGGGCCCGACGTTTTCGCCGACGTTCGTCAGAAACGCGATGACGTCGTGCTTCACGTCACTCTCGATCTCGGCTATGCGCCGCGTGTCGAAGCGTGCCCGTTCCCTGATCGTCTTGAGCGCGTCCCGGGGAACAAGTCCGAGTTCCGCCTGCGCTTCGCACGCAAGGAGTTCGATGTCGAGCCAGATCCGGAATTTGTTTTCCTCTTCCCAGATCCTGCCCATCGCGGGACGTGTGTAACGTTCGATCATCGCGATGCTAGGACGACTTCTCGAGTTTCAGATTCAGCTCGACCATTTTCTTTTCCCTGTAGACCTTCAGCTTCAACACATCCCCCGGCGAAGCATCCGCAACGATTCCAAGAAAATCTTCTTCGGTGCTCACCCGCTCTCCGTTTGTCTCGACGATGATGTCGCCGACCTTCAGCCCGGCTTTTTCCGCCGGCCCTCCCGATTCGACCTCGCTCACGATGATGCCCTGCGCGCGCGCCAGCCCGAAGTACTGGGCAATCCGCTCATCCACCGGCTGGGCGTCGAAACCCGTCGCCACGTCATGGGCCACCGACCCTTTCTTCTTCAACTCCGCCACGACTTTCTTGACTTTGTTGACCGGGATGGCAAAGCCGTAGCCGATGTACGTGGATGTCTGCCCTCCGGTGTAGATCAGCGTGTTCATGCCGATCACCTCGCCGAGACTGTTGACGAGCGGGCCGCCGCTGTTCCCTCCGTTAATGGCGGCATCCGTCTCGATCATGTCCCGGTAGAAATGATTCCCGATGCTCCCGAGACTCATGCCGAGGGAGCTGATGACGCCGACCGTGATCGTCGGCTTGTCGTTGATCTCGAAGAGGCCAAACGGATTTCCCATCGCAATCGCCCATTCCCCGATGATGATGTCGTCCGAACTTCCGAGCTGAACCCACGGAAGGCCGTCGGCCTGGACCTTCAGGAGAGCGACATCCGTCAGCGGGTCTGTACCGACCAGTTTTGCATTCAACCGTTTTCCCCCCACCATCGTGACGGTAATTTCGGCTGCGTTCCCGGCGACATGGTCGTTCGTTACAATGTATCCGTCGGTTGAAATGATGAATCCCGAGCCGAGATTCTGCACTTTCTGGCGATACGTCCGGTCGCCGAAGAATTGCCGGAAGAACGGGTCGTCGCCGAAGAAAGGAAACATCGGGTCGCGGAATTGCCGCACTTCCGTGACGTTGATGCCCACCACGGCCGGACTGGCTTTCGCAACTGCCCGCGTGATGGCGTTCTGTCGGGATGACGATTCCTGGTCCTGTTTCGCGGCGGCGTTCTGGTCCGAACTCTGCTGATTCACGTTGAGTGCCGACGTGGCCGGCTCCGCATTGGCTTCCTGAGCCGTCGGTTTCACGGCGTAGCCGATGACGATCCCGATGACCAGCGGGACCGAAAGGAGGATAAAAAATCGGACGTAGGGATTATTCATGACGGGCGTCTGCGCATGAGGATTTCTCTCAACGGTTCACGGTGACTCACGACGAGCAAACCGCTGAGGATGTAAGAGAGAATGAGATAGTCCGCCGAAGACACGGGCCGGACGAAGAGGATTGAAAGCGCTGACGCGGGAAGAATCGTCAAGACGAGCGGCGTGAGGAAAATCGAGAACACGTTTGCCTCCAGGATGTTATGCCTCGTGCGATAGACCAAAACCCACGCGAGGCACCAGACGACGGTATAGACGAGGCCAATCGCAAAAAGTGCGCCGCAAGCGGTGGCGAGACCACGCCCGCCTTTGAACCGAAGCCAGACGGGAAAAACATGACCGACAATCGATGCGACAACGGCAGCGCCCTGGGTCCAGAACGACGCAGGGGCAAGCCACCATGCGGCGAGCGCCACCAGAAGTCCTTTGAGGCCGTCAAGCACGCCGACAAGGACTCCGGTCTGCTTCGAATTCGTCACATGAAAAGCGTTGAACCCGCCCACATTACCACTCCCCGCTTCGCGAATGTCTTTTCCCGAAACTTTTCGGACGACGAGAAAAGCCGTCGGGATAGACCCGATGAAGTATCCGACAACAGCGGCAACAACAGGGGAAAAGAACGTACGGTCGCCCGAAGTTTTTTAAAAATTACGGAAAAGGGGTTGTGAAAGCAAGGTAGAGCAGTGTCCTCAATTCAGCGGGCTCCAACGTATTAAGGAAGCGTCATGCTGAACTCGCTCGCCCCGTGCATCGACACGGGGTTTCAGCATCTAACGTTCACAGACCCTGATCCTCAGCCAGAGGCTGATGGGCCTTCGGCCCAAAGTTCGGGGTGAGGGTTGCTTGGAAATAGGACACTACCGTTTGTTGGTCCCTTCTCCTTTCATGCAGCATCAGCAATCCGTTTTCTCCGAAGTCCTAATCCGTCCGATAGTGGCACCCGACGCTCGATTTGTTTTCCCATGCCGCAATCGTCACGATCAGCCCCGAGCGGACCGCATTCCTCAGGCCGATGAGAGCGTCGTTGAGCTTTACGGCGCGGTAAAATCGTTCGATCTCATACTCCAGATGTCGAAGTTCCCGAAGGGCCCGCTGGAGTCGTCGACTCGATCGCACGAGGCCGACATAATTCCACATGATGGACCGAATGGAGTTCATATCCTGCTGGAGGAGTGCCGGATCGGGCGATTCTGTTCCCGTCTCTTGCCATGAAGGAATTTCCTCCTGTGGACGATTCTTCCATTTCTCGGCGTGGGAGAGGATCTGGCGGGCAGAGCGATAGCCCCAGACCAATCCTTCGAGAAGCGATGTGCTCGCCAGCCGATTTGCCCCGTGAACGCCGGTGCAGGAAACCTCGCCGATGGCGTAGAGATCGGCGACCGTCGTCTGACCCCACGCATCCACCCAGACGCCCCCGCAAAAATAATGAGCAGCCGGGACGACCGGAATCAAGTCCTTCGTCGTGTCGACTCCGAATCTCCTGCACTCCTGGGTGATATTCGGGAATTTAGCCGCGATCTCCGACGCGGAGAGGTACGAGCGGAGGTCAAGATAAACATTCGGCACATTCCTTTCGAGCATTTCATGATGGATGGAGCGGGAAACGACGTCGCGGGGTGCGAGGTCCTTGCGGGCGGGGTCGTACTTTTGCATGAAGGGATGACCATCGGCGTCGACGAGCCGCCCTCCGGCGCCGCGTGCCGCCTCCGAAATCAGAAAGCACGGAGCTCCCTCGAGGTAGAAAGCCGTCGGATGAAATTGGATAAACTCGCAGTTGATGGTCCGGGCTCCGGCACGGTAAGCCATGGCGAGCCCGTCACCCCGGGCACCGGGCAGGTTCGTCGTTCGCAGGTAAATTCCTCCGAGCCCTCCGGTTGCGAGAATGGTTTTTCGCGCAAGACATCGGATGACCCGGCCGGATTCCTGGTCCAGAATGTACGCGCCCATGCAGGAAATCGGGTCGTAGACTGCCTGGCGTCGTTTTGCGTGATGTGCCGGTGTCAGCAGGTCGACGGCGGTGTGCTGTGTCAGGAGTCTCACGTTCGGGAGACGCTTCAGCTCCCGGATGATTGCCTGCTCGATCGACCGACCGGTCGCATCCGCAACGTGGAATATCCGGCTTGTCGAATGGCCGGCCTCGAGGGCTCGCGAAAACCGCTCGTTCGTTTCTCTGTCAAAAGGGACGTTGAGGCGGTCGATAAGGATTTCTTTCACGAGCCGCGGTCCCTCTGTGGCAAGGATCTCAACGGCGTGCGGGTCGCACAGACCTGCCCCCGCCCTGATGATATCTTCGACGAGGAGCGACGGTGAATCTGTCTCGCCTTCCGCAACGACGCCCCCCTGAGCGAAACGCGTGTTTGTCGTCTCCGCGTCCGGGACTCTTGTGACGACGACGATGTTGAGCCCTGCACGACCAAGCTCAAGCGCGGCAATGCCTCCGGCAATTCCGCAGCCGATGACAAGAACATCCGTCTCGAGGAGCTCGGACTGTCGGGGTCCGTCCATCACAGACTCAATTCAGCGCGAGCATGCGCCGGACTGCGTCGTGCGCCCGGACGCGAACTGCTTCGGGGATTTCGATGACCTGTTGCATGGTGAGAAGGGAGTGGAGGGTGTCTTCGAGGGTGATTTCGTTCATGTGCGGGCACCGCACACTGCAGAGTCTCAGCATTTCTTTTCCCGGGTTTGCCGATGCAATGTTGTCGGCCATGGAACACTCGGTCAGGAGAAGATACCGTCCGGCGCGGGAGTGGTCGACGTGCCGGATCATGGCAGACGTGCTTCCGCAGAAATCGACGGCGTCGATAACCTCCGGCCGGCATTCGGGATGCGCAAGAATCTCCACGTCCGGGAATTGACGGCGGATGTTGGCAACATCTTCCGTCGTGAACTTATCGTGCACCTCGCACCGTGCTTGCCATCCGATGATTGTGCGTCGATCCCCGTCTTCGTTGACGATGTTGCCGTTTGCGGCCGAAAAAATGATGCGATACCCCAGCTCCCGCGCGACGTTGCGGGCGAGGTATTCGTCCGGCACGAAGATGACGCTTTCGGATTTTAACGACTCGACGACGCGCGCCGCATTGCCAGAGGTGCAGCATATATCCGATTCGGCTTTCACCTCCGCCGTCGTATTGACGTAGCAGACAACGGGAACTCCGGGATAGCGCTCCTTCAACGCCCGGACATCGCTTGCGGTGATTCCGTCGGCAAGCGAACATCCGCCGCGCCGGCCGGGAAAAAGGACGGTCTTCGAAGGGTTAAGAATCTTCGCCGTCTCAGCCATGAAGCGGACGCCGCAGAAGACGATGATCTCCTTGTCTACTCCCGTTACGGCCCGGCTCAACTCGAGCGAATCTCCGCGGATGTCGGTGATCGAATGATACAAAGCAGGTTCCATGTAATTGTGGCCGAGGATTACCGCATTCTTCTCGGCCTTGATTGCGTTGATTTGCGCCGCAATGCCGGCCTTGGC
>DATJYV010000219.1:0-2187 GCA_035499415.1 Bacteroidota bacterium | reverse complement strand
TATAACTGAACCGAAGTACTCGTGCCATGAGCCGCGACAGAAGCGACAGTCACCCAGCGCGCCGCCGACGGCTGAATGCCGACCGCTGACTGCTGACCGCTGACGTCTGACCGCTGGATATCAAACCTTTCCGAATTCACTTCCGTCGAGGTGGTCCATCGGAGCTCTGCGCCGAGTCCGCTCGGCATTGCGTTGAAGGATGCAAGCTCGACGGGAAGCGGGCCCGGATCGTCGAGGTCGAAGAGCCGCGGCAATCCGGCCGCGATTCGTTCATCGGGACCCTCCGTCACGGCGCCGTCGGCGGAGACGCGGAATTTCGAAACGCCGTCGGTCTTGATGACGATGTCGCCGACGCAGTAGCCGTCGTAGCTCGTGCTCGAACCCGTCGGGTTCCCCTCTTCTGTCTGCAGGACAAGAGCGGGCGGCACCGTGACACAGGAGCTCGACTGAGCCAGCAGGACATGGTCCACTACGTTAATGCGTGGAAAATCCCAGCCGCTCGTCTGTCCGCTCCCCGTCGAGATGACGGCAACCGCCGGCCTCGACATGTTCATCCAATTGCTGTTCGTGCTGCTTTCGCTTCCATGATGGTTGACGTAAAGCACATCGATGCCGCCGGACGAAATCATCGGATGAGCTCCGCCGGGTGAAATCGCCGTGATGACGGCTGTCTCGACGTCGACCTGTGACGCAGTATATCGTCCAGTGCAACTCTCTGATCCCCCTCCCAGGTCGCTCGCCCACAGGAAATCGAAACCCCCGTACTGGATAAGCGCCGCAATCGAGCGGTCGTTCTCGTCCGACACCGCCACCGTTCCGCCCCCGATGATCTTGCCGTTCCGCGCGATGCAGGTGAGCTTTGCGCCGTTGCCGAGGTCGATCTGCTTGCCGACCGGAATCGTGTCGAGCGCACCTGCGGGAGTGAGCATCGCAGCGTTCTTCCATCGCGTCACGGCGGTCGTGGAATAGGTCGAGCCGTTGTAGTAGTTCTTGTACCGGACCGTGTAGCCCGAATCGACCACCTCGCTCATACCGCCGAGATGGTCCGAATGCTGATGGCCGGCGATCGTGTAGTCGAGCGTATCGATGGGCAGGATGCCGATCGATTTGAGATAGGGGACGACCTTCCCTTTTCCTTTTCCCGTGTTCCCCGCCTCGATGAGAATTTTCGTCCCGTTCGGTCCCCGGACGAAAATGGAGGCGCCCCATCCCACATTAATGACGTGGATTTCGAGACTGTCGAACGAGGTCGTCGTCGCGAACGCCCCCGCGTTGCGCGGGCCGGAGTCCGGGAGCGACAGCAGGATCAGGAGTGAGAGGAGGAGAAACGGAAAATATTTTCCGAACGTGCGGAAGAACCGGGGGAGATATGTCGGCAATGTACGTGCCTGCTATTCTTTCTCCCCCTGGTTGAGTTTCGTATGTTACTGATGCGTCGTGTGAGCTTGGGCCCCTGACTAACGATGATAAAATGTCATTGCTTGCCTGCCGAAGCGGAGCGTAGCCGGGCATCCAGGAATGAGGCGTGCAGCTCCGTGACTCGTCAAAGCCCTTACTGGATTCCGTCTAACCACGAGACGGAATGACGGTGGGAGGGCGCGACGGGGAGACGGCGGAAAAAAATTGCGCCGGGTTAAAAAAAAGTGTCATTGCGAGAGCCGACTCTTCTCGGTCGGCTCGAAGCAATCTGATATCCCTCGTTACATCAGATTGCTTCGGGTCCGCAGGACCAGCGGACCCTCGCAATGACATTTGCATTCTGACCGCTCATCGCTGGCCGCTGATTGCTGACCGCTACTTCACTAACACCCCGCCATCACGATCGGCGGGTTGTTCCATTTTATGTAGGGGATTATTTGAGCAACAACATCTTCTTCATCAACTGCTTCCCGCCAAACTGCAGACGCGCGAAGTATATTCCCGATGACATCTTCGATGCATCGAACGTCGCCTGCTGTAACACGCCCGCCTTCACCTCGCCGTCGACAAGGGTTGCGACTTCGCGTCCGAGTATATCGAACACTTTCAACGAAGCCCTCCCGTCACTCGGAACGGTAAACTGGATAGTCGTCGACGGATTGAACGGATTGGGATAATTCTGCCGCAAACGAAATGAGTATGCCGGGGCAGCAACGGGCGAGACCGCGGTGATCGCGGAGCCGACGGCTTCCAGAACATACGCGCTGT
>DATJYV010000218.1:0-29750 GCA_035499415.1 Bacteroidota bacterium | reverse complement strand
TCAAGAGGGATGCGCGGTTTTGGGGAACTCCCTCCCGACAGCGCTCGCGAGGTCGACAGACGCATCAATCAGCTTCTAAACCTCCTCGAACAGTTCTTTGATTCGGATCGGCCGTAATAAGATCCAACCTCCGCGGCCAGTTTCCTGAGGAGATAAAGCATCAATCGTCTATTCGTGGTGGCATAGAACAGAATGGCAAGAAACTATTTCTTCGTTTTCCTGGGAGGAGGACTTGGAGCCGCTGCTCGATACTGGCTCTCCGGTGCCGTCTATCGGATTTTTCCCGCTGATTTTCCATACGGAACCCTTGCCGTAAACCTCATCGGCTGTTTTGTGATAGGCTTGCTGATGTCGTCCCTTGAAGAGCGGTTTATCGCGACACCATCACTGCGCGTCTTTCTTACGATCGGAATCCTCGGCGGTTTTACGACCTTCTCCTCGTTCAGCTATGACACCGTCTCCCTCCTGAGAGAGGGGGAGCTGTTACGAGCCATGATTAATACCCTCACATCCGTCATTGGATGTTTGATGACGTGCGTCACCGGCTACGCAATTGGCAAACTACTCTAATGGAAAGGCGGTCCCATGAGACTCGCTGGTGAAGGAAAGCTCCTGAGGATCTTTGTTGGAGAATCTGACAATCTCCAGCATCACTCGCTCTTTGAAGCGATCGTTCAGAGTGCGAAAGAGCGGGGCCTCGCCGGGGCAACCGTCTTGAGGGGCATTGAAGGGTTCGGCGCCGACAGCCGGATCATTCACACGGCAAAAATTCTGAGGCTTTCCGAAGACCTTCCCATTGTCGTCGAAATCGTCGATACGGAGGAGAAGATCAAGGAATTTCTTCCGGAGGTAGATCGGTTGATTGAGAAAGCGGGTTGCGGTGCGATGATCACGCTTGAGAAAGCGGAGATCATCAAGTACTCGACGGGAAAGAAAGAGTAATCGGAGCGGTACGACGGCAGGAAGGGGCGTTTCAGCTCTTCGCCAGGCGCTCTCCCAGCCCGCGATGCTCTTCCCATATCTCTCGCGGCATTCGAGAGCCAAACTGCAAGTAAAACTCCTCCATCCCATGGTGGGCGTTCTGCCATCCGGGAACATCAACGCTCGTCAATGTCTTCATCGTTTCGGTGGAGACGTTGAGCCCATGAGTGTCGATGGCGTTTGGGGCCGGTAGATATCCCAGGGCCGATTCGAGTGCATCTCCTTTTCCGTTGACCCGGTCGAGTATCCATTTCAGCACTCGAATATTTTCGCCGTATCCCGGCCAGAGGAATTTGCCGTTTTGATCCTTGCGAAACCAGTTTACGCGAAAAACTTTCGGCGGATCCTTCATGCGCTTCCCCATCGCCAGCCAGTGGCCGAAATAATCTCCCATGTTGTATCCGCAAAACGGGAGCATCGCCATCGGGTCACGCCGGACAACGCCGACCGTTCCCGTCGCGGCGGCGGTGGTCTCGGCTCCCATGCCGGAGCCCATGAACACGCCGTGCTGCCAATCGAAGGACTGATAGACGAGCGGAATGAGCGCCATCCGCCTGCTTCCAAAAATGATTGCCGAAATGGGAACGCCTTCGGGATCCTCCCAATATTTTGAAATCGTGGGGCACTGCCGGGCCGGCGCAGTGAATCGCGAATTGGGGTGAGCTGCCTTGCCCATCGACTCGGTCCAGGCCCGCCCCTGCCAATCGATCAAGCCCTCGGGGGGCGGACCACCAATTCCCTCCCACCACGGTTCGCCCTGCGGCGTCAGAGCGACATTTGTGAAGATAGAATTGCGATTCATCGTGTCCATGGCGACCGGATTCGTCGCGCGGCTTGTGCCCGGCGCGACGCCAAAGAACCCTGCTTCGGGGTTGATTGCCCGCAGCCGCCCCTCGCCGTCGATATGCATCCACGCAATGTCATCTCCGACCGTCCAAACCCGGTAGCCCTCGTTTGCGAGCGATGAGACCATCATCGCAAGATTCGTTTTTCCGGATGCGCTCGGAAAAGCGGCGGCCATGTAGGTGACGGTGCCGTCGGGGGCTTCGAGGCCGATGATAAGCATGTGCTCCGCCATCCATCCTTCCCGCCGCGCCATGCACGAAGCAAGGCGGAGCGCAAAGCATTTCTTCCCTAGCAGCGCATTCCCGCCGTACCCGGAGCCGACGCTCCAGACGAGATTCTCTTCGGGAAAATGGATGATGTACCGGCGTTCGGGCGAGAGGTCCCCCAGAGAATGCAGCCCCGGCATGAAGTCTGCTCCCGCTTCAATCAGCTTTGTCGCCTCTCCGCCAACCCGGGCCATGATGTGCATGCTCGCGACAACGTACGGGCTGTCGGTGATTTCGACGCCGACTTTGGCGTAGGGCGAGCCGACCGGTCCCATCAGGAACGGGACGACGTACATCGTCCGCCCCTTCATTGAACCGTCGAAGAGTCGTTCCATCTTCGCCTTCGCTTCTGCGGGCGCGATCCAGTTGTTGTTCGGCCCGGCGTCCTCCTTCTTATCGCTGCAAATAAAAGTGAGCTGTTCGGTCCGCGCAACGTCGCTTGGATGGCTTCGATGAAGATAGCAGCCGGGGTACGTCTTCTGATTGAGCGGAATCAGTCCTCCCGATGCCAGCATGGTCTCGATGAGCCGGTCGTATTCCTGATTCGACCCGTCACACCAGTAAACCCGATCCGGTCTCGTGAGCGACTTCGATTCACTCACCCATTTTTCTATGTCATATTTCATCTGCCGCAAAGGGTCATTTTCGTTTCGTCCGGCCATCGTCTTCCCCCACGCCGCCCTCCCCGATCATCCTCTCAATTTCTCGCACCACCTTCGCCACGTCCACTTTCGTCCGGCCGACGACGGAGATATGTCCCATCTTTCGCCGCTCTTCCAAACGCTTCTTCCCGTAGATATGTAATTTCGTGCCGGGAATTTTTTGAATCGCTTGAACGTCGAGATGCCGAAGGTGCTTCCCGAGAAGGTTCACGATCGCGCACGGGCCGAGCAACGCCGGCGGGCGCATGGGAAGACCCGCCGCGACACGCACATGGGCTTCGAACTGCGACAGGTCGCATCCGTCGAGCGTGTAATGCCCCGAATTGTGCGGCCGGGGAGCAAGTTCGTTCACCAATACCCTGGTTCCGACGACGAACATTTCAACGCACAGGATTCCGACGACATGGAACGTGTCAAGAATCGTGTTGGCGAGCTTCCGCGCCTTGCGTTCGATCGCTTCCGACATCCCCGAGGGGACGATGGAGGAATGGAGAATATTGTCACGATGCGTGTTGCGCGCGATGGGAAAATCGAAATCGTTCCCCTGATCGTCGCGGATGCAGATGACGGAGATCTCTGCGTTCAGCTTCAGAAACTTTTCGACGATGCGCTCGGGCTCGCCCGGCAGGAATCGCACGCTCTCGAGCGCGCTTCGAGACCCGAGAACCGTCTGGCCTTTGCCGTCATACCCCGCGCCCGCGGTCTTGAGCACCATCGGGTAGCCGAGTCTTCCCGCCGCTGCGACAAGATCCTCCGGCCGCCGGACGACTTCGAACGGCGCGATGGGGAAGCCGTTGCTGCGGAGCGCCTCTTTCTCGCGCGTCCGGTGTTGTGCTATATCGAGGATCGCGCTTCCCGGCCGGACCCGTTTCGACTCTTCCAGCATGCGAACGATGCCGGTATCGATATGCTCGAATTCGTAGGTTATGAAATCTGCTTCGCGCGCGAATTCGGCACAGGCAGAGCGGTCGTCGAACGGGGCGGTGATCGTGCGGTCTGCGAGGCGGGACGCCGGACATTCGGGGTCGGGGTCCCAGACAACGCTTCGATAGCCCATCCGCTGGGCTTCCCGGATCGTCATCATGCCAAGCTGTCCCCCTCCGATGATCCCGATGACAGAGGGAGGGAGATAAACCTCCCTCATATCCGGGTGTGCAAAACTTCCTGTTGAATCCGCTCGGCATGGGAGCGGAGTCGATCTTCCAGCCCGGGCGATTCGATGGCGAGAATGCGGATGGCGAGGAGCGCGGCGTTATGCGCGCCGTCAATAGCGACGGCTGCGACGGGAACGCCCGACGGCATCTGGACGATGGAGAGGAGGGAATCAAAGCCGCTGAGGGAACGGGACTTGACGGGGACGCCGATGACGGGAAGCGTGGTTTTGGACGCAACCATGCCGGGAAGATGAGCTGCCCCGCCGGCCCCTGCGATGATGACTTTCAGTCCGCGCCTTGCCGCCTGCTCGGCGTACGAAAACATAAAATCGGGCGTCCGGTGGGCGGAGACAATTCTGAATTCAAACGGTATGCCGAAATCCTTCAACACTTTGCGCGCGGGCTCCATCACTTCTGCGTCCGAGGCACTCCCCATGATAATTCCGACGAGGATCTTTCGGCTCTTTGTGCGCCTGGCAGTCTTTATGGAACGGGGAAATTTCTGGGCCCTATAGGGCATAGGGAGTCGGAAAAATTTTAGTGTCGGTCAGGTTCTTTGTTCCGGGAAGCGACGACCAGATTTGCAATCAGGGCGGCTGTCGCTCCGGCACCGAAGCCATTATCGATGTTCACAACCGAAAGGCCGGGAGAACATGACTGGAGCATGGCCATGAGAGCCGCTTCGCCTTTGCCGCCATAGCCGTATCCATTGCTCGAGGGAACGCCGATCACCGGAACCGGGACGATCCCTTTCACGACCGACGCGAGCGCCCCCTCCATCCCGGCAACGACGACGATCGATGAAACCTCTTTCCGGAGAATCGCTTCGATCGGCTCGAGGAGTCTGTGGATGCCCGCGATACCGACGTCATAAAACGTCAGCGCTTCGCACCCCATGAGTTCGGCCGTGACTTTTGCTTCCTCCGCGACTGGAATGTCGGCAGTACCGGCAGCCAGGACGGCGATTCGCCCGCCGGTCGACTTCGGCTCGTACGTCCGGTGACGCACGACCACTGTACGTCCCGTCTGGTTATGTGCGACGGAGAATTCGGAGGCGAGCATATCCTGGATGGCGGCCGCGCAAGCCAACGATACCCGCGTTGCGAGTCCGATCCCCTTCTTCTCCGCGAACCCCCTCAGGATTCCGGCCACTTGGTCCGGCGTCTTGCCTTCCGCGAAAACTGCTTCGGGGATTCCCGTGCGCTGCGACCGTTCCAGGTCGAGCCGCGCAAAGGCCTCAAGCATTTCGATTTGTCCGCCCTGCGGATGTGGCATCAATGTTTCGTTTTCCTCCGAAGAACACTCGGAATATACTCCAAAATTCACAAAACTGCATCGCGGCAGTCTGCCGGCGCTTGCCTACTGCTTCGCGGCTCTCCGCAAGCGTTCCATGACTGCTGTTCCCAAGCCCTGTTCCGCGACCGCTTCCACCAGAATTATATCCACACCCTTCTCATCCAGCTCCCGTAGAGAACGATACAATCCGCGAGGGTACTCTTCCTCGCTCATCGACACCCGGCAAGCCGCGGATATGTTCCCGGCGTTGAATCCGCCGGAATGTGCGATGATCCCGATCTTTTTCCCGGCCTCCACACATTCATTCAGCATCGATTGCATCTCGGCAGTCTTGCCGCGACCGACCAGCAGTACGGTCGCACGCGGCGCGTAGTGGCGATAGCGTGTGCCGGGGGAACGTCGAAGAGCATCGGCGTCGGTCGTTCTGCTTATCGGACCGGCGACCTCCGTGAGTTGTTCAACTGTCAGGCCTCCCGCACGGAGCAGTAGCGGGGGGACCTGCGTGAGGTCCAGAACAGTCGACTCGAGTCCGATCTCCGTCACGCCGCCGTCGAGTATCAGGTCGACGGCACCTTCCAGGTCGTGCAACACATGTTGTGCTAGTGTCGGACTCGGCAGGCCCGAAAGATTCGCACTCGGCGCCACGATGCCGCCGTTCAGCCCCTTTGCCAGGGCGAGCGGAACGGCGTGGCGCGGCATACGAATTGCCACGGTCTGGAGGTGCGAAGTGACTTCGGGCAAAACGCCGCTGGCTGCAGGAAGCACGAGCGTCAGCGGCCCGGGCCAGAATGCGTGAATAAGCTTCTGAGCCAGGGAGTTGATCTCCCGGGCGAACGCGCGGGCGCGTTGAATATCCGCGATGTGCACGATGAGAGGATTATCGGCGGGTCGACCTTTCGCCGCAAAAATCGAACGCACCGCGTCCGAATGGACAGCGTTTGCTCCAAGTCCGTAAACGGTTTCTGTAGGGAACGCCACGAGCCCGCCCCGCGCAAGGATGGCGACCGCTTCGGAGATGACCGCGGGATCCGGCCGGGCGGGATCAATGCGCACCAATCGAGTTTTCATCGAAGGGGTGGAAGAGAAGGGAGCAGTACGGGCTGACCCTACAGCGACTTAAAACGCTCGAACGACTGGCGGCAGGAGAGGCAATAGTAAAGCTGTTTGCAGAGCGTTGCCCCAAACTCGCTTTCAAGTTTCGTGTCTCCCGAGGCACAAAAGGGGCACTGGACAATCTCGGCCGCGGAGAGTTTCAATTCCACTTCAACGCGCGGGGGCGGAGCAATCCCAAACGTACGTAACTTCTCTCTGACCGGCTCGCTGAGCATATCCGTCGACCAGGGAAGTGCAACGTTTTTCTCCACGGTCACCGAATCGAATCCGGCTTCGCGAAGTCTGTCCCGAATCTCCTGCCGGATGAGCTCCATTGCCGGACATCCCGAAAACGTCGGCGTGATCTCGACACGGACGCCTCCCTCTCCGATTTCGACATTCCGCACAATTCGCATGTCGACGACGGAGAGCACGGGAATTTCCGGGTCGTGGACCTGCTCGAGCGTTTTCCAAATGTGCTGCAGTGCCAACTCCTGATTTACCATCGTCCCCCCGGAGCGAGTTGATAAACGCTCTGCATATCTTCGACAACGCCTGCCAGATCTGGAAGATGTTTGCCGACCCGCCCCCCGTAGTCCGGCTCACATTCGAATGTAAAGCCAGATTCGCCTCTCCTTATCGGAATCTTAATCCCGGCGCGAGCAAAAATGGGCTGAATGTCGCGGACCCAATCGAGCAGGAGCGAAGCATTCGCACGCACAACACCGGCATCGACGAGGATCGCTTCCCCGGGCGTGTCTTCGAACAATCCAAGAGCCTGCTGAAAGGCACGGTCCACCGCAGACTGCGTTCGATCGCGACTCTCCCTGGTTCCTTGTGCGAGCCGCTCGAACAAGCCGTCCGCGTGGAGGATATGATACGATTCTTCGCGCAGAATTCGTTCAGCCGCATTCCGTATCCGTTCATTGCTGCTGGCGCGGAGTCCCTGGAGACGAACGACCTCCTGATGGTCGTACAGGAATTGCCGAACGACGGTGTAGGCAAAGTCGCCGCGCGGATATGCGACAAAATGAGAACAGGTAAAATCCTTCCACGGCCTCTCGAAGCCCATCGCGTCAGGGTTTCTTCCGCCCAATTCTTCGTAGAGTGTGAACCACACCAATGCGTGCCCGATCTCGTCCTGGGCGATGTTGGAAAACGCGATGTCCTCTTCGAGTATGGGGGAATGCCCGGTCCACTCCGAGTCCCGGTGGCCGATAACCAACTCATCATCCGCCATCGCAAGGAGTGCGGATTTGGTTGCTTTGGAAAGAGTTAAGTCGGGATTCATCGGTCGGGAGCCCCAAAGGCCTTCGGGTCGCGATAGCTTTTATCGGTCGATTGCGCGAAAAAGTTTTCGTCCTGGTAATCGGTCATCGTCACATCACTCGTCCGCACAACCCACAGGCTCGCGCATTTGAGCCGGCGGGCGAACTGGTCGCGCGCGAGCTGAAGCGCCATCGCCGGGTCGGGAGCATGGACGGAGCCGACATGTTCGTGCGGCTCGCCCCGCTTCGCTTGGTGAAACACTTCGTATGTTTCCCACTGGGTGTCCATTGGTCCCTACGCCCGAACTCCTCTTGCGGCTCCGCCTGCCGCCAATGCTTCACGCACCCACCGTCCTTCGTCGTGAGCGCGTCGTCGAATTTCAAGCCGCTCCTTGTTGCACGGGCCATCCCCGTTCACCACCCGCCGAAGTTCATCCCAATCCGGCTGCGTATAGCGGTAGTGCCCGGTCTTTTCATCGAACGAACAGTGCTTATCGGGAACGTCGAAACCCAGGGCCCGTATCTGCGGGACGATGAGGTCCACAAATTCCTGCCGGACCTCCTCGTTGGATTTTGTTTTGATCTTCCAACGCAGTGCTTTTTCAGAGTGCACGGACCGCGAATCGGGCGGTCCGGACATCATGAGGGTCGGATACCACCAACGACTGATCGCGTCCTGTGCCATCGCCCTCTGTTCCGGCGTTCCATGCGCGAGAGCGACGATGGCATCGTAGCCCTGCTTGATATGGAACGATTCTTCGTAGCAGATCCGTTTCATCGCACGGGCGTACGGGCCGTAGGAGCCCTGCGCGAGCATCGATTGGTTGATCACCGCAGCGGTGTCGACCAGCCAGCCGATCACGCCGACGTCGGCCCACGACGGTGTCGGATAGTTGAACACGTTTGAATACTTGGCTTTCCCGCTCAGTAATTCGTCCATCATTTCTTCGCGCGACTTCCCAAGCGTCTCGGCGGCGCGATACAGCAATTGACCGTGGCCGGCTTCATCCTGAACCTTGGCGATCAGCGTCAGCTTGCGACGAAAGCCCGGCGCGAACGGGATCCATTTTCCCTCGGGTAACTGTCCGACGATTTCGCTGTGCGCGTGCTGGCCGATCATCCGAATAAGATTCTGCCGATATTCATCAGGCATCCAATCGCCCGGCTCGACCTTCTCGCCGCGGGCAATCCGCTCTTCGAACGCAGCCAGTTTTTGTTCTTCTGTCAACATTTTTGGGATGCGCCTCCGGCGCGATTTTCAAAATATAACGAAAACTGGATAGAAAATGAAGGATACCTTCAGCTGCAAAGGTACCCTTCTATCAAAACGGCTTATTTCCTGTTCCTGCAGACGACAAAAATGAAGTCGCTCGTCATAACGCCATTTTTCAGCACAAGATCCTCCAATTCAAACGCGAATCTAAGAAAACGATTTGCCGTCCGGTCGTCCGATGTAAAATGATGAGCGATGTCTTTCAGGAGCAGGTGCAAAATCGTTCCGCCGTACGCCTTCTCCTCTTCTATATCAAACATCTCGCGCAGATACTGAAGAATGAAGGGTGATTCGACGGCTTCTGACGGATCGTTCAGTATCATGCTGAGCCGTCCCGGTCTGTGGACCTCCTTCTTCAGTCTGCCATTTCCCCAACGGGTCTTCAATCCGTCCGGCATCGAAGCCAGAATTCCGTTCACCAACGCCAACTGACAATCGGTCCACTGAAACCTCGAAGGCCCGACGTATTCATTGACGACGAAAAGACCACCGTTCTTCAACATCCGCCTGACCCTTGAGAGCATTTCCTTCAGGGGAGTGAGGTGATGCAAGATCCCTTCGGCAATCGCGACATCATACGTGTCATCCTTCACGACAATGTCGAAGACATCAGCGGTCTGGAAATTCAGAATGTTCGTGAGCCCCTGGATTCCTGCTCGTTCCCTCGCTTCAAGAATTCTTTGTCGCGACAAATCAAACGCATCGATCGATTTGAATTTTCTTGTCCTTGCCCATTCGATTTCCCTCGCCCCGGCTCCGCAACCGTACGAAATCCCCGCACGAGATCTGCCTCCCTTCAAATACTTGCGAGAGACGTAGGCATAAGAATCAACGTTTCGGTTTCCGGCGATGAGGCGATTCCATCTCTCGAGGACTTCCGGGACATCCCACCAGTTGCGTGGAACCGTTTCAGTATGTTGCCAGGCGTGTTCGACTCTCCTTCGTTTGCCGCCCGCGAGCTTCTTGATCATCGCGGGAAAGCCGACTTCCGCGAGCTGGTCGTACAGTCGCTCGAAATCGTGGATATTTATCAGATTGTTGAACAAGGCTGGTTCGACTGATTGGTTTGGCGCTGCGGCGTGCGTAATTCAGTGGAACAGACGGAACTGCAGCGCCCCGCCGATCTGCAGGTACATCTCCCGTGCCGGAAGGTCAGGATCGACCGCGCGGTCGTCGCCTCGATGTCGGAACGGGTTTACGAATTGCGCGGCGTGCGCTTTTTGGCGGCCGCCCTTCGACAGCGGCGGGAAGAGGTTGGCTGCTCTCAATATCGGCACGAGGCTGGAGAGACGCTTGAATCATCGCCGATACGGAGCGCTCGCGTTTCTCCGACTCAACGCCTCCGAAGTATGCGAATTCGCTCCCCATGGCAGCAAGCCGCACGCCCGCCCTCGAAATGACAAAAACCTGCTGAACGAGAAACACGACGAGTATTCCGCCGGCAGATGTCATCCCGACGGCCGACTCTAGAGAGAAGTAGACTAATATCATGGCAACAGTTACGAGGAAATAGACGATTTCGATCGCCAGGACTTTGTGCAGGTTACTGAGGACGAAAAGGATCGACCGGCCGTACGCATTGAGGACACTTCGTTCGTCGGATCGGAAGACGGAAACACGGGCATAGTCGTGGAACAGGATTGCAATCCCGAACACCACCAGGAAGACACCGGCGACAGTCGCAAGAGCCTTCACGGCGACGACCTCTGAGACGGCATCTTGAGTCCAATTGGAGTAGAATAAGCTGAGGACCATGAATGTCCCGACCGCAACGACCGCCGCGACGACGGCGCCGAGGAGGAGAAGGCGGAGGTAGCGCCAGAGGTACGAACCGCATGCTTCAAAAAATGCGCCCGTCGATGTCTGCCGGGGATGTCGATACGATTCGAAAATCCCTCCGGCCAGAAAGGTACTGAGCAGCATCGAAATGAAAATCATCCAAAGAACTTCAGAGGACACGACGTGGTAGCGTTCGCCGAACTTATTCATGAAATCCGAATACACGGTGTAATCGAAGTTGGCCGTGAGTTTTTCAGTCGCGAGCGTCTCTCCGACCGCATTTGACACCATCGACCGAAAGCCGAGCGCCAGTACGGCGGAGAGTACGAGTGTCATGCCGTACGTCAGCCACAGGGCGCGCGGCGAGGAACGGACCAACCGAAATCCTCCTGAAAGTGCAGACCGGATCGTCATTCTATTCTCCCGTTTTCAGAATATGTTTCCAAGCTGAATCGCATTTTCCACCCAGAAAAGGAATTTGGCCGTGTACTTCCATACCGGCGCCGATGGGGGATCCTCACTCTTGCTGTTGTTCAGCGTGTTGACATCGATTGCCAGAACCTCATCCGGGTCGACCACGGCCCATTCCACGCCGCTGTCGGCAATGTACCGAAATTCCTTCGAGCGGTCCTGTCCGTCCCAGTGCTCGCGTTTCTCCTTCCCGTCTGCGAAGTGAACCAGAACGTCAACCGGCATTTTGACCTCTCCGAGCCGGCTCACGAGCACGCGCGATTCATGCATTTTCTTCTCGTCCAGCCCTCCCCGCTCTTCCACCTTCTTCCCGTTTCTATCGACCGTCCCCGCAAGGCTCGACGTTCGCTCCACCGAAATCTTCGTCAGCTCGTAGTCGCACACGTCCGTCCCGTACAAGACCTGGTTGAAGAACCAGTTCATGTTCGGCCCGAACTTCGTCCCGAGCCGCTTCGGGACGATCTCGTTCACAACAGCGATGAAATCTTTCGCACAGGGATGTCTGAATTTCCAGCGTTCAAAATACGTGCGCATGATTTCATCCATCACGGGCCTTCCGATCATCCTCTCCAGCGTCGTCAGGAAGGTTGCCGTCTTCATGTACGTGAACCCGCCGTATCCTCCTTCCTTGTAATCCCACGCATTCAACTGGGTGGGATAGAGTTTGGGGTTGCTCATCCCCGCATAATCCGCACGCGCGGTCTCAAAATCGCTCGCACGATATCCCAGAATATCGTATGACGATGATTTCTTTCCGTACGTGTCGTCCATGATCCGGGTTTCTGAATACTGATTGATGCCCTCGTCAAGCCACGCCTCCTCAAACTCGTTGCTCCCAACCATGCCATACCAGTACTGATGGCCGAATTCATGGACTGTGACCTCCTCGACAAGTCGGATGCCCGAGGGCAAGTTCCAGAGTGAAAGTCCGGTTATGAGGGTGGGATACTCCATACCGCCCGAGCCGCCGGCTCCCCATTGCGGGTCGATGATCGTGATGGTGGGATAAGGATACTCACCGACCCAGTCGTGAAAATACTGGAGCGTGGCCTTCACCGACTGAAGGTATCGGGGGCCCTGCGATGCGAGGCGGTCGGGCTGAATCAGAAGGCGGATCTTTACGTTGCGCCATTGGTCTTCCACGACTTTGAAGAGCGGCGATGCGGCCCAGCTGAAATCGTGTACGTCTTCTGCACGATAGTAGTCCGTGCGTGTGCTGTCGGCATTTTTCGTCGAGCTCTGTAATACGCCCACTGCACCGACCACGAAGGTCTGCGGAACCGTTATTCGTACATCGTACGTCCCGTAGTCTGCATAGAATTCGGTGTTGGCATGGAATTGGTGACAGTTCCACTGGCCTGACGTCGAATAACGCATGCCCGCCGGTTCGTAGACACCGATCTTCGGGAACCACTGTCCGACCATAAAGTAGTCATGGTCGTAGCCGGTCCTCGCAAAGACGTGCGGCAGACGTGCGGTAAAATCGATGTCGAGGGCGATCGTGTGGTTCGGAAGGACAGGTTCGCGGAGAGGGACACGAATAACCGTCTGGTCCTGCGTATTGTCGTCGTCCGGATGGATGAACTCGATCCGGGAGGTCAGGTCTTCCCCGTTCGCGACCCTCATCCGTTGGACGTCGATCCATCCCCATCCGCCCGCCTCCATTCCCACTCCCCGCAGCTGGCCGCCGGATTCGACAAGGAACGTTGAGCGAGTGTTCTTGAAAGCATTCAGGTACAGGTGGAAGCGGAGCTCACGAATCCTGTCGCGGGAAATGTTGCGCCATATCAGAGTCTCCTTTCCTGTCAGCGTTTTTTTCTGCGCGTCGAGCACGACGGAAATCGTGTAGTTGGCGTTTCGCGGGCTCAGCGGTTTCGGGAAGATGATCTGGCGGCCGTTTGCGCGAGGCGGCGCGAAAAGCGCTGCAATGACGAGGGAAAAAGAGCAGATCGTTCTCATGGCATACAAGTTTACGATGATGTGGGTGACGGACGTGAGGCGGAACCCGGTTGCTTCGCGGGCAGGCGGACGCGGACATGGTTGCCTTTTCCAAGGTATTCGATGCGGTACTGCGCGTGGACCATCGCAATTCCCCTGCCGTGATTGTCGAACACGCGACGTTCGTCCATCTCCAGGAATCGCCCGTAGTCGAATCCCTCTCCCGCGTCTTTGATTTCGACGACGAGCGCGTCATCCTCCCGTCGGAAACGCAGCTCCACCGTCTTCGAGTCGTTCTCCGGCAGCGACAGCCGTCGCCGGACTTCGGATTTGAGATTTCCTTTTTCGATCAGATCTGTCTTCTCTTCGTACGTGATTCCCAGATTTCCGTGCTCGACCGCATTGAGCAAAAGCTCGGCGATGATGAGCGCCTTTTGCGGCTCGGGGGACGAACCGGCGATCTGGAGCGCGAGCGCCTCCGCCTCCTCGTTCGTTCGAAACCGAAACACGCCCTCGTCCAGAAGGTCGAAGAATGCTTCCGTCTCGGCGATGCGTTTGAGCAGCGCCTGCATAGTGCGGAAATCCCCCACGGCGGCCCGGACGATCGACCGGAGGACGGTCTTTTCGAATGGCTTGACAATATAATAAAAGGCCCCCGCGTCGATACCCGTTTTGATGTCCTCGGCCCGCGACATCGCCGTCTCCATGATCACCGGAATCCGGCGTCTCGGCTCATCCGACTTGATCCAGCGGAGTAATTCGATGCCGCTCATGACCGGCATCGACCAGTCCGTAACGACCGCCGCGATCTCGGCGCCATCGGCTTCAATGATCTTCTTCGCTTCGGCTCCGTCTTCCGCTGTGCGAATGGCGTACCCGTCATCGGCCAGGTACCGTTGCATCAAGTGAAGCAGGGTCCGGTCGTCATCGGCGATTACAACCGTGTTTGCGCCCGTCATCATCGGCGATGCATTCAGAGTAATATCGGCGCCTGAATCATTAACCTGCCTTTCGGATCCTCTCAAACCTCTGAAGGACCTTCGTGTATCCCGCTTTTTGCTCCATCACGACGGCGACGTCCGCGTCAAGGTCGATGAGCTTTTGCTGTGCCGCTTTCACCGCCGCTTCCTCCGTCGCGTACATTTCATGGAGTATATTTTGCGGAACGTCCAGCGTCCGCGTTATCAGGATTCGGTATTGCGTCGTTCGATCGTCCATCGCTCCATCCTCTGTTATTGAACTGCTTCGAGAAGAATTTCCGCCACGTCCTTGACCGTTACGCGGTCCGCCGCCTCGTGGGCTTTCACGCCGTCGTTCATCATCGTCATGCAAAACGGGCATGCGGTGCCGATGACGTCCGGCCCGAGGGCGAGCGCTTCGCGCGACCGCTCGATGTTCACACGCGTCCCTTCCGTTTCCTCCATCCACATCCTTCCCCCGCCGGCGCCGCAGCAAAATCCCCTGCTCCTCGACCGCTCCATCTCCACAACCTCCACTCCCGGAACCGCATGGAGGATATCCCGCGGCTGGTCGTAGACTCCGTTGTATCGCCCGAGGTAGCACGAATCATGATAGGTGATCCGCGCCGCCTCTTCCCTCGATACCCGGAGCCGCCCCTGGTCGATGAGGCGCACGAGAAAATCCGTGTGATGGACGACCGAATAATTTCCGCCAAACTGCGGATACTCGTTCCGGAGCGTGTTAAAGCAGTGCGGACACGACGTCACAATCGTTTTCACGGCATACCTGTTGAGCGTTGCCACATTATCCTTTATCAACGTCTGCGCGAGATATTCGTTGCCGATGCGCCGGGCCGGGTCTCCTGTGCATTTCTCCTCCGTCCCAAGAATCGCAAATCGAATTCCGGCTTTCTTCATAAGGGCGGAGAACGCCTGGACAACTTTTTTGTATCGGTTGTCGAACGATCCCGCACATCCCACCCAGAACAAGACGTCCGCATCGGGCATTTGCGCAAGCGTCGGAATGTCCAGCCCGTCGCTCCACTCCGCACGTGCCGATGCCGGGAACGCCCAAGGGGTGAAATTGCTCTCGAGGTTCCGGAACACGGTCTGAATCTCGGGCGGGAAACTCGATTCCATGAGGACCAGGTTGCGCCTCATGTCCACGATGGAATCGACATGCTCAATGTTGACGGGACATTCCTGGACGCATGCCATGCAGGTCGTACATGCAAAGAGTTCCTGCGGGGTTATGGAATCGGGGACAAGTTCGCCCGAAGAGTCCGCGGTTCCGGCGGGTTGCGCCGGACGGTCTCCGAATTCCTGAAGACGCCGGCGGATGTCCACAATAATTTTCCGGGGTGAAAGCATCTTTCCCGTCGAGCTTGCGGGGCAAGCAGCGGTACAGCGGCCGCATTCGGTGCAGGCGTATCCGTCCAGCAATTGTTTCCACGTCAGGTCATTGACATCTTTTGCTCCGAACTTTTCCGCGCCGGGTTCTTCCAAATTGAGAGGTGCGAGCGCGCCGCGGGGTTGGAGAGACGATAAATAGACGTTGGGGATGGACGCGAGAATGTGGAGATGTTTCGAGTAGGGAAGATAATTCAGGAACCCAAGAACGAGAAGGATGTGCGTCCACCAGCAAGCCGAGTACCACACCTGCACATCGCGGGCAGGCATGCCGGAAAATAACGGAGCGACCAGCGCGGAGAGAACGTGCGAGTCATGCTCCCCGGACACAACGACCCTGGCAGCGTTGCCGCCGATCATTGCCAGCATGATGAGCAGGATAACGGTGAGAATGGCGATGGCATCGAGGGTGGCGTGCAGGCCCACCCGAAGACGCGGGGGACGGATGAAGACGCGACGCACGAGGGCCGCGACGACGGAAACGACCACGAGACCCGCGAAGAGATCCTCAAGAAAAAGGAGCGGAGCGTGAAGCGGCCCGAGGAATTTAAGGGAAAAATTCGACCATAAACCCTGACCGATCGATTCCGCGATCGCAGCAAGAAGAACGACGAATCCCCAGAAGATAAGCGCGTGCATCAATCCCGGGAGCGGTTCGCGGAAGAGCTTCGACTGACCGATCGCGACAGTCAGAGTTTTCCGCATTCGCAGCCACGGCCGGTCGAGCCGATTTGCCGGCTTGCCGATTTTCAGGGTGCGGAGAAGGCGGCGAACACTATGAGCGAAAAACCCGAGGGAGACGACAAGAAGGAATGTGAAGAGGAAGGGCTTCTCGAGAATCGGCGACATGCGGGTCGTCGGTCAGAATCGCAGTGTGGATTCCAGCACGGTGAACGCTTCTCCCGCAATTGCAACCCGCTCCACCCCTTTTGGGCCCGGGGTCACGCGAACTTTCACGCGGCCTTGACGCCCCATGAAGTCGCCCTGTTCGCCGACATACTCCACTCTCCCGTCGGAAAGTTCGCGTGCGTGCAGTGACGCCTCGGAGCCGGGAACAAACTGGTGCATGTAGACACCCAGCGGACCGTTGGCCGACCCTGTGACGGGGTCTTCGTCGATGCCGAATGCAGGGGCGAAAAACCGCGAATGGAAAGAGGAGGTCTTGTCCACGGTCTCCTTCGTGAAGAGACAGATCCCTCGATATCCCGTCGTCCCGGATGCGTTGCGCAGGGCGCCGAACGCCGGCGAGAGGGACTTGAGCGATGCGATCGTTTTTAAGGGGATGAAGAGATCCGAGTCCGCAACGACCGGGAGCTCCGGGGATTGATCACGCGCCTTAAGACCGAGCGCCTTCGCGATCGAGGCCGGGACCGACTTCTTCTTGCGGAAACGAGGAACGGGAAGTTCCATCTCGACGACGATGTTGTAGAAGTTCTTCTCGACCCGAACGTTGAGGACGCCGCTTTTCGTCTGTACACGGAACAGATGCTGGCCTTCGGTTTTCATCCCGGCGAGTCCATCTTCCGCCAGGCCGTGAAAGGCCGCAACCGTCGCGTGGCCGCACAGGTCGACTTCCGACGTCGGCGTGAACCAACGAATCTGAATGTCGGCGTTCTTTTGGGTCGGCGCGAGCACAAAGGCCGTTTCGCTGACGTTCATTTCACGGGCGATGAGCTGCATCTGCGCGTCCGTCAACCCATCGGCAGCCGGCACGACGCCGGCAAAGTTTCCGCGGAACGGTACCGAAGTGAACGCATCCACCTGCTTGACCCGGTATGTCTTCATTTTCTGCCGGTCAGTTGAACGACGACTTCCCGCGTTCGCGGCCGATTGTCAAAGTCGATCAGAACGATCTGCTGCCAGGTACCGAGGAGGAGCTCTCCCCCGGAGAACGGGATGGTCGTCGACGGCCCGACGACCGCAGCGCGAACGTGTGCGTGGCCGTTGCCGTCGTGCCAGGTCTCATCATGATGATACCGGATGCTCCGCGGGGCGAGTCGTTCCAGCGCCTCGGGGATGTCCTTGCTCAGTCCCGGCTCAAATTCCGTCGTCGTGATCGAGGCCGTCGATCCCGGCACAAAGACCGTGGCGGACCCCTCCTGGAACCCGTGGGTTTCGAGCAGCGAAGAAATTCTATCGGTGATGTCGACAATCTCCGAATCGCCGTTGGTCGATATCTTGAATCGTTCCGTCACGACTTCCATAAGTTTACGGCGATGAGGATTGACTGATCCTTGACATAATAAACAAACCCATCATGAAGAAAGAACGAGTCCGGGACAGGCGACGACCTCCCGCGGCTCATTGTATCCGAATAGACCGTCCGTCCATCTTCCACCCGCACAACGTCCAGAAGGTTCCTGAGGACGCCGGAACCCGGTTCAACGGATTCGCGTTCGTGGCGGCTCACGATGAGGAGTCCATGGTGGTCAACAAACTCCACATTCCCCTCAGTCCGGTCCCGTCGTAGTTTCTTTTCGATGAGGTCTCTGTGCGGGCCTTCCAGGGGCTCTTCGCCGAAAATCCGGGGGAAAACCAGCGCCGCCGCCTCGGGGATCGACCTGGACTGGAGTCCGAACAGGGCGTCAATGTCCTCGCGGAATTCCTTTTCGACCGCTCCGGTGCGCAGGCTCAGCGCACAGGCAATTCTGCGCTCTGCGGTCGGTCGATATCCGTAAACCGTATCCCCATCGATAAACCAGAATGTGAGGCCGTCGCTATGCCAAAGAATCGTTCCGCTGTCGAGGTCGACTGCCGTCAGGCCCTTGTGCTCCGGCAGGTCGGGTTGGGCGAATCCATGGAGGATCAAAACACCTCGGTGGATGGTCTCCATTCCCACCCACCAATCTTCGCTCAAATGAATCCCTTCCCAAAGAACCTTTCCGCTCCTGGCGTCAACACAAAAAAACCACGCCTTTTTCTTGTCCGGGTCTCTGCACTCTCCCACGATCTGACCCGAAGGTGAGAATTGGAGACGCCAGATTGTTGCGCCCGGGGTATACGCCCAAGCGGGTTGAGACTTCCTCGATTGAAAAAATGAAAAGATCTTCCGCGCTGGATTCAACGTACTTTATTTTTGAAGCAGATTCAATAATCGGGCCGGCACGCTGTGTGCGTAGACTGGAATCGATTCATCCGACGCTGGTCGTGGCCGGCGTCTCAGCCAGCAAGCGTTCAATTTTATCCACAACCTCCGCGTCATTCGGCTCCGTCCTGGATTGGAAGCGGTCCACGACGGTTCCCCGGCGGTCGACGAGATACTTTTGGAAATTCCACCGCACCGAACCCGGAACGGCGGTCTCCGTCGTAAGATACGCGTACAGAGGATGCTGTTCCGAACCTTTCACGTGGATTTTGGAAAAGAGGTCGAACGTGACGCGAAAATTCAAATCGCAGAACTTCTTGATCTCTTCGTCCGACCCGGGCTCCTGCCAGCCG
Organism: Bacteroidota bacterium; assembly: GCA_035499415.1. Lineage (GTDB taxonomy): Bacteria > Bacteroidota > Ignavibacteria > UBA10030 > UBA10030 > DATJYV01. The sequence continues at coordinate 10,917 of DATJYV010000218.1, read as the reverse complement.
AAATCGTTCGAGGGAAACCCAAGGAGTGCAAAGCCCCGGGACTTGAAGCGCTCATAGAGCGACTGAAGGCCGGAGTACTGAGGAGTAAAACCGCAGCGAGACGCGACGTTGACGATCAGGAGAACTTTTCCCTCATACGAGGAGAGAGAACGATCTTGTCCGTCGATGGTTTTCATGATAAAGCTGTACAGTTTCGGCGTCGCCATGGGAAGCAGACCACACCAGGAGATAAGAAGGGACTATTCGGCCGGCGACTGGGGGACAATCCACCAGGCGACCACGTAACCGATCACGAACGGGAAGATGCCGGTTGCCAAACCCATCACCACAACGACAAGGCGGACGATATTCGGGTCGACATCGAAATACTCGGCAAGTCCGCCGCAAATGCCGGCGATGCGGGAATCCTTCCGTGAGCGGAAGAGTCGTTTCATACTGTTAGAGGTTGTAAAATTTCAGACCAGTTCCTGTCCGGAGTTTGGTGATGTAGATGATCTGACCGAGGTGGCCGGAGAAGTGTTCGACCACGTGAAATATGGCGTCGAGGCATGTCGTTTCGTCCACCTGGAAATGCCGCACCTCCAGAAGTTTTTCCGGGTCGAAGGCCCGGAGCGTGGAATCTGCTTCTTTGAGAACCTGTTCAAGGTCGGATAACAGTCGGGCTTTCGGGATCATCTTCCTTTCTGAAAATTCTTTTTCCCGGTCCCTCCGATTTTGCGCGCCGCCGATGCCGGAGACGATCCATTGCCGGACATTCCCCGACAGGTGAAGAATCAGGTTTCCGATGCTGTTGTCCGTTTCATGTTCCCTCCACCAAATGTCTTCGTCGCTCAACTTTTCAATACACTGGCGCAGTTTGACCGGATATTCGGAGCAAAGCCACTTTCGCGCATCTTCTACGAACGCCTTTCCGAGCTCATTCATCGCTTATTTCCCGTCGGCTCCTTGATTTCTTTGTCCCGCTCCTCCGGCGTTTGGCCAGGAGGCGCGCTTCCCTCGCGGACCGCGTCGGTTCGGTTTTCCGCCGGGCTTTGACCGGCGCCAGCGCGCGCCGTAACGCGAGGCCGAGCTTTTGCAGTGCATCCTCCTTGTTCTTCCATTGGCTTCGTGTCTTCTGTGATGAGACCCGAATCGTTCCGTCTCCCTCCACCCTTCCTGCGAGCCGTCGCAGCAAAATCTCCCTGTCCGAATCTGTGAGGGAGCGGGAGGCGTATACGTTGAACATCACTTCGACCTTGGTCTCCACCTTGTTGACATTCTGACCGCCGGGGCCGCCGCTCCTGGCGGAACGGAATTCAATTTCGGAAGATGGAATCCGAATCCGGTCGTTCACAACCACAACAGCTTGCGAGGCCCTCATAGTTCCGTCCCGGCCACAGAGCGCAGGTCCGCGCGCTGCTCGTCAGAAGAAGTAATAATGGCAGGAAATCTCGGGGAGAGGAAGGATGGTGCCGTCGGAGAAGTACACGAACATTCCGCCGACGGAAACATGGAACGATTCGCGCACGTAGAATTCACCCCCGACCCCGACGCCGATCCGAAACGGCCCGCCGATTTCGTTCCCACCCGAACCCTCGTAGAAATACGACGCGGCGGAGCAAATGTAGAAACGAGTCAGGTTGCCGCGGACGAGGTCATACTGTCCTTCGCCGCCGATGCTGAGGAGAAGTTTATCGGATGTCTTGATGATTCCGAAGACTCCCTGTAGCGATAACTTCGATGGAAGATGCGCACGGAAGCTTACGCCCAGCCCTGACGCAGCGCTTGCAGTAAAACCGAGCCCGTAGACCGTTCTGTCGAGATTCTCGGCCTTCGTCAAGCCGGCTGTCGTCACCTGCGCCACGGCAGGAGAGAAGGATGCCACGAGGGCGAATACGATCGCGCAAGATAATTTCATAAGTATCCCTGGTCGGCCGTGCAAGTGAAGAAGTGGTTCGCGGTCAAGATACCAAAATGTCGGCAGGAATAAAACAGACGGGCAGCTCACCCGCCCGAAGTCGCCCTGGTCGTCTCCAATCCGTGTGCGCGCGTCCCAACTTCCGTCCGTCTCAGAAAATAGGCGAACACGAGACCCGCAACGCTCAAGGACGCGAAAATCATCAGGCCGGGGACGTAGCCCGAGGGATTGAGGCTCGAGGCGCCCGACCAGTCATTGACGGAACCGATCAAAAGGTTAAACGAGAAAAATCCGACGTTCTGGATGAGCGTCATCAGGCCGTAGGCAGTTCCCAATTTTGGCTGGTCGACGAGATACGCAACGGAGGGCCACATGAGCGTCGGGATCAGGGAGAACGAGACGCCCATGAGAGCCATGGGAATGAAGACAGGAGTGTGAGTGAAGGCGAGAAGCAGAAAGACGGGGATGAACAGTGCCGAGCCGATCGTCATGATGAGGGCGCGGCGGCCTATTTTGTCCGCCACAATTCCGAAGATCGGCGACAGCACCATCGCGGACACGTCGAGCATGCTGAGGTAGAATCCTCCCTCCTGGCGTGTCGCCCCGTGCGCTTCGATAAACATCTTGATGGCAAAGGTCTTGAACGGAAAGATTGCGGAGTAAAATGCGACGCAGAGTCCGACCACGAGCCAATACGACCGGTCGAATTTTACGATGTCGCGAAACACGACTTTGTCGGTGGGACCGCCGGTTTCGACCTGATATCGGCCCCTTGCTTTGCTCTCCAGAAACCAGTACGTCAATCCTCCTACGAGAGAGATTCCTGCGAACGCCACGGCGACCAGGAGAGGCGCACGCCAGGAGAAATATGCATCCGACATCCACGACGGCGAGTTTTCAACTGCGACCGATCCGAGACGCGCAATCGTCAGATTCAGACCGAACGCAAAGCTGAGCTCTTTTCCTTTGAACCATTTTGCGATTGCGGTCGTAATGGCGACGATGAGGGATTCCGCCCCCAGGCCGAAGCAGAGGCGACCCGCAGCCATGATTTCAATGCGCGGTGAAATCGCGGTGACTGATGCTCCGACGAGGCAGACGCCGGCAAAGACGATCGCCGACCGGGAAGGTCCGATGCGGTCGATGATCATCCCCCCCACAAGCACCATGATGATATTCGGGAAGCTGTAAATCGCGTTCAGGAGGCCGATGTTGGAGTCAGAGAATCCGAGCTGGGACTTCAGCACATCGGCCAGCGGCGGGATCGAATCGTAGACATAGTAATTCCCGAACATCGCAAGGCTGAGAAATGCGAGGACGACCCACCGATAGGTTTTCGGCGGGGCTGGGAGGGGAGAATTCATCGAGGCGGAATGGGGTGATTCATTCAGCGGTCCGCCCAGGCGCGGGTCAACCGGAACGGATGATGAACCACGGGAGTATGAGCGACGACCATCCTACCGGACATTCCTCAAAATGCCGAGCAGGAAATTCCAAAACTTTTCAACGGTGTCGATGAAGATCTTCTCATCCGGCGAGTGGACTCCCTGCAGCGTCGGGCCGAATGAAACCATGTCGATTCCCGGATATCGTTCTCCGATGATTCCGCACTCAAGGCCGGCATGGATCGCCTTCACCGCCGGTTCCTTTCCGTACAGCGACTTGTACGTCGATTTTGCGAGCTTCAGGATCGGCGATTCGAGATTCGGTTTCCATCCTGGATATCCTTCGTTCTTCTCGACGGTAGCATCTCCCAGCTCAAAAACCGATGCGACCATCTGGCAAATTTCGTCGATTTCCGACGCGACGGAACTCCGCTGGCTCGTAGTCAGAACGATCTTCCCCTTTTGTGTCCGGATGACCGCAACATTCGTGGACGTTTCAACGAGACCGGGAATATCAGCGCTCATCTTGATGACGCCGTGGGGAAGTCCCGCGATCGTCTTCAGCAACCGGTCCTGCTGTTGTCTTTTTACTACTTTTCCCTTTTTCAGATCGTCATGAACTTCCAGCTCTATTGTCAGGTCCGGTTCAACGCTTGCCAACTCCGCCTTCGCCGTCTGCCGGTATGTCGCCACGACGTTCTTTGCCCGGTTCAGTTTTGCGGAGGGGATGAACACTTTCGCCTCCGCCTCGCGGGGGATCGCGTTACTTTTGTTCCCGCCTTCGATGCTTGACAGCCGGACTCCAACGTCGGTCAACGCCATCAACACCCTGTTCATGATTTTGATGGAGTTGCCGCGCCCTTTGTCGATCTCTAATCCTGAATGTCCTCCTTTCAAACCTTTCACGCGGATGACCGCTCCCACGCTCTTCGCGGGAGAGTTCTCGAGCGCCATCTTCCATATGCCGTCTGTGTTTTTCCCCCCCGAGCAACCGACATACAATTCCCCTTCTTCTTCCGAGTCGAGGTTCATCAGCGTCTTGCTCTGGACAAATCCCTGCTTGAGATTGCTCGCACCGGTCAACCCCGTCTCCTCATCCACCGTGAACAGGAATTCCAGCGGTCCATGCTGAAGAGACTTGTCCTCCATGATCGCCAGATTCGAGGCCACTGCGACCCCGTTATCCGCACCGAGCGTTGTGCCGTTTGCCATCATGATATTCCCCTTCCGCACGAGTTCGATCGGATCTTTTTCGAAATCGTGAACCGTCTCTTTATTTTTCTCGCAGACCATGTCAAGATGTCCTTGAAGACAGATCATGGGGCGATTCTCGAAACCGGGGGCTGCCTTTTTGCGCACAACGACATTCATGAACTTGTCCTGCTGCGCCTCGAGTCCAAACTCCTTCGCCTTCTGCAGAACGTAGGATGAAATTTGCTTTTCGTTTTTTGATCCGCGGGGTATCCTGCTAATCCCGGCGAAGTGCTTCCACACTCCCGCGGGCTTCAATCCTTCGATGGCGCTTGACATGGCAGTGTCTCCTTCAGAATGCGTTCGTCTGTTGCTTTCTTTGAATCGTCGTGAAGATCGTTATGGAAAATGGAGGCGGAGCGGCATCGCGGTCATCGCCCCGCCTGATTTCAAATTCAATATTCCGAGGTCACATCATCGCGGACGGCGGAGCCGGTTCATCCGGAGACCCTGCCTTGCGGATCGGAATTACGATCAGGTATGCAGCAAGCAACGCGAAGAAAACGACTGCAAGATAAGGCGCAACTCCGTTCAACGCCTCGATTGCCCAGAATTCCGGCGGCTTGCCCAATCGGTCGTTCACAAAAACGACGGTGGCGATGACAAGTCCCATGAGCGCTTCTCCCGCAATCAGGCCTGACGCGGCAAGGATTCCCGCATTCTCTACCCGCGCTTTCTGCGCGTCGTTGAACCCGCGCTTCTGGACCCTGCGGTCGACAATCCCCCGAATGATTCCGCCGACAAATATCGCGAACGTCGTTCCAAGGGGAAGATACATGCCGACAGAGAAGAGCATCGGACTCCGCACCTTGATCAGTATCATGGAAATCCCGAGGGCGATTCCGACGACCACGAGCGGCCACGCCATTTCGCCTCCAACGATTCCCTGGGAGAGGGCCGCCATGAGTCCCGCCTGCGGAGCGGGAAGATTTTTGCTTCCGAATCCGCCGGTGGCAGGATTTTGTGCCAGGTCGGAATTATGCAGAACATACAGGGGGAAGAAGAGCACGAGGCCCGCGACGATCACACCCAGGATGTCGCCGATCTGCATCTTCCATGGTGTCCCGCCAAGGATGTGCCCGACCTTCAGGTCCTGAAGCATCTCGCCCGCGACTGCCGACGAGACGCATACCACGGCTGCGACACCAAGGACGGCCGCCACGCCTTGCACGCCGGAGACTCCGACAATGACCATGGTGAGCGCCGCGACGATCGTCGTCGCCAGTGTGAGGCCGGAAATCGGATTGTTCGAGGAGCCGATCATGCCGACAAGGTTGCCGGAGACGGCAGCGAAGAAAAATCCGGTCACGAGCATGACCACAGCGGCGAGAACAGCCCCCCCGATGACCTGTGTGAAGTAGAAATAGAGTGCGATCATGAGGACGAACACGACGACGATTCCGAGAAGGACGATGCGGAACGAGAGGTCGCGATCCGTCCGGAGTGTGGTCACATCGGCCGAAGCCGCCTTCCGGACATCTGCGACGCCCCGTTTGATCCCGAGGATAAGATTCTTGCGCATTTTCCAGAGTGTGTAGCAGGCGCCGACCAGCATTCCGCCGACTGCAATGGGCCGGACGATGTAGCGGTAGAGGTGGCCTGTCAACGCGGCCCAATTCTGCGTGCCGTCCGCGGCAGTGTACTTGTCGATCATCGAGGGGCCGATGAAGAAGACAAGCAGAGGCACCAGGAGCCCCCAGGCGAGAAGACCGCCGGCAAAGTTCAGGGCGCCAAGCTCCGGGCCGATGATATACCCCACGCCGATGTATGCCGGTGTGATATCGGGGGCGGAAAAGGTTGTGATACCACCTGCCGGAACGGTATTTGAGTCCTTCGTCAGGCCAAGGCGAACGAGGCTTTCCTTGATCTTGCCGACGGGAACCTGAAAGCTGTTCTGGTAGAAGAAGGCGCCAAGTCCGTCTTTCGTGGAAATGTCAGCCCTCGAGAGGAGCTTGACAAGAGCACCGACGCCCATGGCCCGGAAGAGCTGCATTGCGGCCCCGGCGCCGCGTTGCCCTGCCTTATGGATCTCGCTCGCGGCAACCGACTCCGGAAACGGCAGCGTCTGGTCCTCGACCATGACTTTCCGCAGTACTGTGACAAACATGATGCCGAGGATCCCGCCGAGGATCATGAGGGCGCTGGAGGTGAGATATTCCTTCAGCATGTTCGATGTATCAAATTTCCAGAGTTGGAGGACGACAAATGCGGGGATGGTGAAGATCGCACCGGCAGCAACCGATTCACCGATGGAGCCGACCGTTCGCGCAAAGTTCTCTTCAAGAAGCGAGCCCTTGCGGAGCCGCAGGACGGCCATGCCGATCACTGCCGCCGGATAAGTGGCAGCAATCGTCATTCCGGCCTTGAGTCCCAAATACGCATTGGCCGCTCCCAGAATCACGCACATCACCAATCCTATGAACAGCGCGCGGATGGTGAATTCCTTCATCTCGGTCTCCACGGGCACAAAGGGCTTGAATTCTGCCATGTGAGTCTCCTTCCCTTTTTAATTGAGAGGTGTGCTCAAACGAACAGCGGTCGGTTCGGTGAGGCGAAAAACCCTTCGCACATCCGCGTGGCCGGGGCGGCGAAGTCGGCGCTCCGCATTGAAAGCCCGGTCCTCCGGGATTCGGAAAAGATGTACGGCAGGAAGAATCCGGAATGGGGCGTGAGTCGGGTCCACGGCGCAGGGTGCGGGAGTATCAGGAGAACATCGCGCGGACGACATACCCGGCGATCTGTGGGTTTTCCTTCAGGCGTCTCACACAATACGCGTACCACTGCTCGCCGAAGGGGACATACACGCGCAGCCGGTGCCCCGCTCGTCGTATGGAATCCCGCAGTCCTTCCTGAACTCCGAGGAGCATCTGAAATTCATACCGGTCGTTCGCCAGATTCCGCTCCCGCAGGAATTCGTACGAGTGGTCGACGAGATATTCATCGTGCGTCGCTATGCCGACGTAGCATCCATGCTCGACGATCATACTGACCAACGTCAGAAAATTCCGCCGGACATCGTCCCGATTCCTGTACGCGATATGATCGTGTTCAATATAAATCCCCTTGCACACGCGAATGTTCGTTCCCATTTCGACGAGGTGTCGGACATCGTCCTCGCTTCGCTTCATGCTTGCCTGGATGACGACCCCCACGTTCTCGAATCCCTCGCCACGCAATCGTTTATGAATTTCCAGAGTATCGGTCGTCGTGGTGGAATCTTCCATGTCGATCCGGACGAAGTTGCCGAATCCCCGCGCAGCTTCCGCAATTTTTCGCACATTCTCGTAGCAGAACTCCCTGCTGATTCTCAGGCCAAGCTGGCTGAGCTTTACCGATACGTTTGAGCGCAGCGCCGAGCGGTTGATCTCCGAAAACATCTCGACGCATCGCGTCCGCATCGCTGCGGCGGATTCCGTCTCGTGAATGTCTTCCCCCAGGAGGTCGAGGGTGGTCAGAAAACCCTGTGAATTCAGACGCTTCACCGTTGAGACGGCGTCCTGGAGCGAGTTTCCGGCGACGTAACGTTTTGAAACCTGACCGACGATCGATTTGGGAATAAGCGGGAGCGAGGTGACGACGAGGTCGTTGAGCAGGGACATTGCTTTCAATAATGGGGTCGCACAGGCGCGGGAAATATAGGCACAGATACCGCGAAATGCAATAAAACGGGATAAAAAAACTCCGCCCGACATTGTCGGGCGGGAGGGAACACTCAGAGGTGAGAATTTCTAAAAATTAAAAACGACGGAGAGTTTGGGCTCGACACGCCTTTGCGTCGCATAACCAATGACGTTCCCGTTCGCGTCCTTCACTTCCGTGAATGTCCATTGGTACAGCGTGGACAGAAGCAGAAAGGAGTTGAGCTTGTATCCAACCTGGGCGTACAGGAGAGAGTTGTTGTCAACTTTGAAAACCGACCCGATGTCCTTTTTGTCATAACCCCCGCTCACGATAAAGAGCGGCAGCGATGTCGGCGTCTGCAGGACAAGATGAAGGGTGCCTGCATCCTGGACGCCGAGGGGAGCGTAATAACCTCCGAGGACGTTGAACGCTCCGAGGACTCCCAGAGTCAACTCTCCGTAGTAGCCTTCCGCGGCTTTCGCCGCCTGAAGCTCCTCCGCTTTGCTCACAAAAGTATTCGTGCCGGTCGGGATGTACCGGTCGTGTTCATAGAGTGCATCAAAATACGACGGCAGAAACTGGTCCTTGAGGAACCGGCGCTCGTACTTCGCCCCGAGCGTGAACAGTCCCATCCCCGCAAAGTGAAAGTCGATTCCCACTGCCGAGCCGCGTCCGTAGTTGATGATCTTTGCGTAGTCGTAATAAAGAGTGGAGTGAACGGCGGAAAGTGACAGAAGGGGAAGTCCGACGTCGAATCCCATGATGCGCATGGCTCCGCCGTCGACGATTGCTCCCGTCGTTGGGTCCAGCGTCTTGCTGGCGTCGGCGTTCAGGTCCGCCGCATACGTCCACCCTACCTCGAAGCCGCCGATCACGGGAATCGCACCCGCATCGGTAAACCGCAGCGGCCGGACGTACGCGCGGCCGCCGAGAATACCTCTCCCCGCCAGGTCGCTGTAGATGGTCTCGAAGCCGAACTGGTTCATATCCATGTCGAATTCCAGTCCCCACTTTCTCAAGTCGTAGCTCGCGCTGTTCTCATAGTTATACATGATGAACCCGTGCCCGAGCTGCGCATAATCGAGAACGCCGGCCCGTACATAGACCGGATCCTGCTTCACCCCCCATCGCACATATCGGATGACCCGGAGATAGTCGTTGAAGTTCTGATAATCTTCCGACCGGATTTTTCCCGTCTGGCTGTTTACCCGGATGTTCAAATCGAGGCCGAGGCCGAGTTTTCCGAAGCTGAATTCCGGCATGAGATTGAACAGATAGTACGTTTGTCCGTCGATCAAAGTTGCGCCGAAACCTCCATCCATGAGCTGCTGGGACCCCGGCTGGAGCATCGATTCCTGCGCCGTTGCCCGAACGAACACGATGAGTGTGACACAGAGCGGAACGATGAGGATCCGTAGAATGCGTTTCATGGGGGATGAACTCCTTTCCAGTGGATTTTTACAGGCGAAACAGCAGGCGGCAGATAAAAACCGCCCCGAGCATGCCGCAAAGGTCGGCCGTCAGGCCCGCAGGTACCGCGTGCCTCGTGTTCTTGATTCCCACCGAGCCGAAGTACACCGCAAGGACGTAAAACGTCGTCTCGGAACTTCCGTACATCGTTGAAACAAGTATGCCAATAAAGGAATCCGGGCCGTGAGTCTTCATGATCTCCGTCATAAGTCCGAGCGATCCGCTCCCGGACAGAGGCCGGAGCAACGCCATCGGAAGTGCTTCGGCGGGCATGCCGATGAGGTTTGTGACCGGGGACAACAATGACGAGAGCACGTCCATCGCTCCGCTTGCCCGGAAGACCCCGATGGCAAACAGCATCGCCACAAGGTACGGGATGATGCGAACCGCCGTGTTGAACCCCTCTTTGGCCCCCTCGACGAAGGCCTCATAGACTTTCACGCGCCTGACAAATCCCCACGCGAGGAAAACGCCGATAGCCGCCGGAATCGTGACGATGGAGATGACGTTGATGACGCTCCGGAAGGTCTCGGCCATCTCCCTACTCCAGTTCCTTCCTGTATCGTGGCAAACGTTGCAGGAGCTTTGCTGCAATCACGCCACCCACCGTCGCACATCCTGCACCAAAAATGGATGTGCCAATAATAATGCCCGGATTGGCCGAACCCGCCGCCGCGCGAACCGCAATGGCCGTCGCGGGAATGAGGATAAGCCCTCCCGTGTTGATCGTCAGAAACGTCACCATCGCATTCGTTGCAGTCCCTTTCTTTGGACTTAATTTGTCGAGCTCTTCCATCGCCTTGAGCCCCAAAGGCGTGGCGGCGTTGTTCAATCCCAGCATATTCGCGGCAATGTTCATGATCATCGCCCCGACGGCGGGGTGGTCGGCGGGGACGTCGGGAAAGATCCGTTTCGTGACGGGCGCGAGAATCTTCGTCAACAGAAGGACGAGTCCGGCCTCCTCGGCGATTTTCATCAGGCCGAGCCAGAGCGCCATGATCCCGATGAGCCCGAGGGAAATTTCCACAGCCGTGTTTGCAAAATCGAGAGCGGCCTGCGTGATCGCTTTCAGCTTCATGAAGTGGATGGGCTCAAGCATGACCGTCACGCGCATGCTCTTCCGGTCCGCTGCCAGCCTGCTCGACACCACAGTACCCGAAAGTTTGTCTCTCGTTGCCGCGGCCTTCGCCATCTCACGCCATCGTCCCGGCGTCGCGTCGGTCACGCTGAGGAGAAACGTTCCGACCCCCGCTGAATCCAGCCGCAGCGTCACCGGCTGCTTCGCGTCCTCAC
>DATJYV010000217.1:0-2896 GCA_035499415.1 Bacteroidota bacterium | reverse complement strand
CTGAAAGGAAAAGATCGGGAGATAGGCGAGGATGATGATGGAGATGGAGAAAAAGATCTCGCGGCCGACTTCGTGTGCGGAAGTCAGCGTGAACCGGATGATGCCGTGTTTCCTGTCTTCGGCAGAGGCCTCCCGGTAGGTTCGCATGATGTTTTCCACCATGACCACCGCGCCGTCGACGATGATGCCGAAGTCCACTGCGCCGAGGGACAGGAGGTTCGCAGGAATTCCGGTCAGCTTCATCATGCTGAACGCGAAGAGCATGGAAACGGGGATTGTCGTCGCTACGACCAGCGCCGCCCTCGCACTGCCGATAAAAAATATCAGGACGATGACGACGATGGAAATCCCCTCGAACAACGTCCGGGCGACGGTCTCGATCGTGTACGCCACGAGCTCGCTTCGGTCGTATGTCACGCGGAGCCGGACTCCCTCCGGAAGGTCGTTCGCGTTGATCTCCTTCACCCGCTCTTTGAGCCCTTCGAGGACTTCGGACGGATTCTCGCCTCTCCGCATTGCGACGAGCCCCTGGACGCCCGAATCGACGTCGATTCGTGTCGAGTCATCGAGGGTCAGCGTGTAACCCAGGATTCCTGTCGGCGGCAGCGGAAACTCCTGGACGGTCGCCACATCCTTGACGTACACGGGAACGCCGTTCGCCGATGCGAGCACGATGTCTTCTATGTCCGCCCTGGATTGAATCGCCCCGATGGAACGGACGACGAAACCCTGCCCGCCGCGCTGGATGATATTGCCGCCCGTGTTCAGGTTATTCGAAGCCACGGCGTCGATAACATTCTGGAGCGTCAGGTTCCGACGATAGAGTTGGTCCGGAGACGTGATGATATGATACTGCTTGACGAGCCCTCCGAAGTTGATGACGTCGGCCACCCCGGGGACCTGAAGCAAGCGCGGGATCACCACCCAATCCTGCAGAGTGCGAAGCTGCATCGGCGTGTACTCGTCGGTGGCTTCGATGACGTACCGGAAAATCTCACCCACGGGCCCCGTGAGCGGCCCCAGCGTGGGGTTCACACCGTCCGGCAGGACGGCATCTCCCAGCTTTTCGAGAACACGCTGGCGGGCGAAATAATCGTCGACGCCGTCCTCGAAGGTCAGCTGAATCACCGAAAGGCCAAAGATCGTTTTGGACCGTCTCGTGAGAACGAACGGGATGCTGTTCAGAACCCGCTCGAGCGGAAGTGTGACTTGCTGTTCCACCTCTTCCGCTGAGCGTCCCGGATATTGGGAAATGACGGTCACTTGCGTGTCCCCCACGTCGGGATACGCTTCTTTTTTGAGACTGCTCCAGGACCAGATGCCGGTCGCAACGATGATGAGAGCAATCGCAAGGGTCGCGAGCCGTTGGTTGAGAGCGAAGCCGAGAAGTTGTCTGATCATATCAGTCGGTTAAGAGCAAAAGATGTTTGCGCCGTCTGCAGGATGCGGCCGGGATGTGGAGCATCGATTCTTTTCGCATTCAGAACCCAAAGCTCAGCCCTTTCAGGAGCATGGCGCCGGAGGTGACGACATTCTCGCCGTCCTCGAGCCCTTTGAGAACGACAATCGAATTGCCGCTCGAGGAAGCCAGGGTGACCTGGCGGCGTTGGAACGTGCGCGGTCGGTCCTGGACGAACACGAAATCGCTCTCTTCGACCGTGACGACCGCAGATGCGGGGAGGATGATGACGCCGCTGACAGGGTCGCCAAAATCGATGCGTGCGAACATGCCGGGAAGAATACGCCCGCCGGAGTTTTTCATCGATACACGCACTCTCACGGTTCGCGTTGTCGGGTCGACGACGTCTCCTATCGCGTCGGCTCGTCCCGTGAACTTCCTGTCCGGATATGCGGAGAAGAAGACGTCGACTTCTTCCCCCTGCTGGACTTCGTGGAGTTGGTTCTCCGGCACGTCGGACATGAGACACAGCGAGCCGGCGGGGATGTGTGTGAGCCCGCGTGGGTCGAACCCCAGCACGCGGAGTTTCCCTTCAAACTCGGCCGCGGATGCGCGCGCGGTCACGGCGTCGCTCTCCGCCTGGTTGAGGTCCTTCCCGGTCGCGGCATCACTATTGAACATTTCCCGCACGCGCTCGAGATTCTTCGCCGTGAGCTCCGCGTTCGACTGGGATTGACGGTACTGGGAGTAGAGCGACGCGACATCGGGCGAGTCGAACAGAAGCATGGCATCGCCCCCGTTCGAAGCCGGCACCGCAGACGCGACGACCCGCGCGGGAGCAAAAACCGAGAGAAGGACGGTCCCTTTGTGGACGACCGTGGTCGACAGGATTTTCAGTCCGGGGCTTCCAGCGGAAAACCGAATGACAGATCCGTCGTCACTTACCGCCGGTTTTTCCGGGGGCACGACCGATTCCTCCTTGCCCTGCGAATCAGTGCATGATGAGAACGTCAAAAGCACACCGCACAGAAGTGCGACGGTGAAAATGCGAATCAGCGAAGCGAGTACGCGGTTCATGGATTCCCTCCGGGTCAATCAGAATTCGACGATGTCCGCACCGACGGCGGCGTTGAGATTTTCAATCTCGTCAAGACGATTGTTTTCAAGCTGATAAATCTGCACCATGCTCGTCCGATAGGCCTCGAAGAAATCGGTAAATTCGACGATGCCGATGTTTCGTCTCTCGTAGTTATTCACCATCCCTTCGACAAGCTCTTCGTACTGCGCTACCAACTTCCTGTCGAACGATTTGTAGAGCCGGTCGGTTTCGACGGCTTTCTGGCAGGCATCCGCAACATCCGCCTGCACGCTCTTGCGCATCAGATCCCGTGAACGCTTGTTTGCTTCCAGTGTCATCACGGAAGCTTCGACATTTCCCTGATTGCGATTCAGGAACGGGAGGTCAACGGAGAGTGTGATCGCGTAGTAATTCGGAAT
>DATJYV010000216.1:0-12507 GCA_035499415.1 Bacteroidota bacterium | reverse complement strand
GAGATTGCCAGATGAGAGCCGGATAGCCGTTGTTGACGCCGGCGTCCATCGCCCAGGTGTTCGTGAAATCCCAGCCGGCCCCGGTGAAGGTAGACTGCGTCTTCATCAATGCTGTGGTCTCACCCGTGCCGCTCGCACTGCCTGACTGACCGGATGTCTGCGTGTCCCAGAAGCTGTTGTTTGCCGGGGATCCACTTCCGATGAGCCCTCCGCCATTGGAACTCCCCGTGCTGTAACTGTTATTTACCGATGCTGAAAGGAGATATCCTGCAAGTCCTCCAACGTTACTGCTTCCGCTAACGCTCGCCCTGCTGTAGTCGTTGCTTATCGATGTGGTAATGAGCCCGCCAACGAGTCCGCCGACAATACTGCCGCCGCTCACGCTTCCGGTGCTGTAGCAATAGCTGATCGATCCGTAACAATCACCAACAAGGCCGCCGACGTAACTCTGTCCGTGAATGTTGGCATTAACCATTCCCACGTTCGTAATTGAAGCACCCGCCTTGGCAAAGCCAATCATGCCGACGGCGCTTGTACCGCCGCGTGAAATATAGAGGTTGGAAATAATGTGGCCATTGCCGTTGTACGATCCCCCGAAATAATTGCCGGAGTATCCTATCGGCGTGAAGCCGCTTCCAGAAGCCCAACCCGATGTCTGAGAAGCATCGATGTCGGCGGTCTGAAGGAACGAGGAATTCCACGAGCTTGAATTCTGTGTCACCCAGTAGAGATTGTCGAGCGACGCTATCAGATACGAGCCGTTGCTTGTTGCAGGTGCCACTGCGGTGACCAGATGTATTCCGCCCGGGTTTTGCCACTGCAGGTACGGGTAGCCGTTGTTGACACCGTCGCCCATGTACCAGGAACTGGTATCCCAGGCAGCAGAGGTGAACGTCGCAGGGTCTTTCATCTGTGCCGTCGTCTTCCCCGTGGCGCCGCTGGTGGTTCCGGCTCCGATACCGGTTGTGCCCGAGGAGTCTTTGTTCCAGAAACAGCTGTCCACTTCGGCATCATTCTCGCCCACAAGTCCGCCAACCTGGCTGCTGCCGGTCACTTTTCCCGTGCTGTAGCTATTGCTGATGACAGGAACGGGGAGGCCGTTCGGAGTACTGTAACCCACAAGTCCGCCGATATAGCTTCCCCCGTTGGTCACATTCCCCGTCGCGTAGCAGTTGCTGATGGTCGAAACTCCGCGGTTGTAGCCCACAAGCCCGCCAACGTAGCTGGATGCGGAGTTGACCGTAACATTCACCGAAGTGTAACTTTTGTTCACGACCGATCCATTGTTATATCCGACAAGGCCGCCGACATAATCTGAGTACGTGGCGCTAACGCTTCCCGTGCAATAGCAATTGATGACGGTCGATCCATTGGAGTTGACGGCCACGAGTCCGCCCGTATTCGTGCCTCCGGTGATGTTCACATTGATGAGCCCCAGGTTCTTGAGCGTATCGGGGTAATAGGCAATCCCGAACATGCCGAGGTTATTCGCACTGCTTCGTGAGATAAAAAGGCCCGAGATCACGTGCCCGTTCCCGTCGTATACTCCCGTAAAATTTATGCCGGAAGTTCCGATCGGCGAGAAACCCTGATTTGAATCCCAACTCGTATCCGACGAGGCGTCGATGTCTGCTGTCTGCAGGAAGTGCTTGTTCCACGAGCTTGAGTTCTGCGTAATCCAGTAAAGATTGTCCAGCGTCGAGACGAGGTACGGGTCGCCCGACGTGCCGGTGCCGGACGGCGGCGTTGCTGTTTGTGATTGAGACGTTTCGATGAGAGCGAGCGTCGCCATCAGCGCCGCAACGAAAATTCGCATCATTCTTTGCATAGACACCTCCTCAAGAGATTTCGAATTTGAGAACGGCAGCTACTTCACCATCAGCATTTTCTTTATGAGTTGTTTCCCGCCCGATTGCAGGAAAGCGAAGTAAATTCCGGAAGAAAAGCGGGAGCCATCAAACACGACTAGCTGGTACTCTCCTGCGTTCCGGCTCTCATCCAGCAATGTCGCGACCTCGCGACCCAGGATGTCATAGACTTTCAGCGTGACACGCCCGTCGTGTTCGAGGGTTAAACGCGGTCATGACGACGCCATCGAACCGAGCGAGGCCGTTCCACGTTCCGACCCACAAATAGCCGTCGTGGGTCTGCGTGACACATCGGACGGAGCTTTGGGGCAGGCCGTCTTCGACGTTCCATTGCTTGATGGTGTACTGAGCCGGAAGCGGCGGGGAGGCCCAAAGCAAGCCCGCAATCAAGAATATCGATTTCATGCCCTGCGAACGAAGAATCTGACCTACAGGTTTGTCTGCCCGGATATTGTCGTGAAGATAGCACAAGGGGCGCGCATTCGCAATCCACAGAACGACTGCAGTGAAGGTGGTTTTTTCGATGTAAGATACTTGTCCCAGTCCCTTCTTGGACAACATACGTTCGTTGATTTTTGGCCAAGAAATCGGTATAATGAAAAAGTTGGCCTCGTGATGTTCCCGCTGAAGTCTCCAATCATCTCATTCCGGGCTCTTAGCTCAGTTGGCTAGAGCGCTACCTTGACATGGTAGAGGTCATAGGTTCGAGTCCTATAGGGCCCACAGAGGAGCATTTTCGACCCGCCTGCCTTGCAGGTCATTGAACGGCGGGCAGGTTTCCAATTTTCGATTTGGTAATTGGTTGAGGTCATAGGTTCTGCGCCGCTGTTTGGCGCATCCGCCTCTGGCGGAGAGTCCTATAGGGCCCACTGAGGAGCATTTTCGACCCGCCTGCCTTGCAGGTCATTGAACGGCGGGCAGGTTTCCAATTTTCGATTTGGTAATTGGTTGACGTCATAGGTTCTGCGCCGCTGTTTGGCGCATCCCAGCCCGACCCCAGCCTGACCGCTGGCTGGCAGGCGCCTCTGGCGGAGAGTCGTATAGAGCCCACAAAGAAGGAAAAGACGGGTCAAGGACTAAGGATCCAGGTGGAATGAAACAAGAAGCACACGTTAGTGTTGCATGAATAAACTGAGCTGGCACCGATCAAGATATCAATCCTGCTTCCCCAACCCCTGAATCCTTATTCCACAGTCCTTATCCCTCAACCCTCGTTCGTCAGCTCTCTCGCTCTGGATTTGAATCCTTTACGAACTCTGAACTCGAAACTCGTAACTCTGAACTCTCAACTTTGAACTCGGAACTCTAAACTCGTAACTTTTTTCTCAATGAACTCTGTCCGAATCACACTGCCCGACAATTCGCAGAAGGAGTTTCCTTCCGGCGTCACAGGCCTGCAGATTGCCGAGAGCATCAGCAAGGGGTTGGCACGTGAAGCACTCGCGGTTGAAGTGAACGGCGAAGTGTGGGATTTGAGTCGTCCGATTTCTTCCGACTCATCGGTGAAGATTCTCAAGTGGGCCGACGACGGCGGCAAATACGCCTACTGGCACAGCTCCGCTCATCTGATGGCGGAAGCGATCGAGGCGCTGTATCCCGGGACGAAGTTCGGCATCGGTCCGCCGATCGAAAACGGATTTTACTACGACATCGACATGGGGGATCATTCCCTCACGACGGAAGAGCTGGGCAAGATCGAAAAGAAAATGTCGGAATTGACCCAGCGGGACGTTCCGTACGTGCGCGAAGAGAAGAAATGGGATGATGCGGTTGCCTACTTCAGGAAGAAAGGGGATCAGTACAAACTCGAGCTTCTCGACGGGCTCAAGGGCCAGCCCATTACCTTCTATCATCAGGGAAATTTCACCGACCTTTGCTACGGTCCGCACATTCCTTCGACCGGACGCATCAAGGCGATCAAGCTTTTGAGCATTGCGGGAGCGTACTGGCGCGGCGATGAAAAGAACAAGATGCTCCAGCGCATCTACGGTGTCACGTTTCCGACTTCGAAGGAGCTCGACGAGCATCTGTTCCGTCTCGAAGAGGCCAAGCGGCGTGACCATCGGAAGCTGGGCCAGGAGCTCGAACTTTTTCTTCTTACGCCAAAAGTGGGCGGCGGCCTTCCGCTTTGGCTCCCCAAGGGGACCATTGTCCGCGAAACGCTCGAATCGTTCCTGCGCGATGAACAGCGGAAGCGGGGCTACCTGCCCGTCATCACCCCGCACATCGGTAATATCAATCTTTACAAAACCAGCGGACATTATCCGTACTACAAGGATAGTCAGTTTACGCCGCTCAAGGTCGAGCATGAGGAGTATCTCCTCAAACCGATGAACTGTCCGCATCATTTTCAAATCTATCTTTCTAAACCGCACAGCTACCGCGACCTTCCGATCCGGCTGGCGGAGTTCGGGACCGTGTACCGTTATGAACAATCGGGCGAGCTTAACGGTCTTGTGCGTGTCCGTTCGTTCACGGTGGACGATTCCCACATGTTCGTTCGCCAGGACCAGCTCAAGGATGAGCTTTGCGCCGTCATCGAGCTCATTCAACTGGTCTTCAATACCCTTGGCTTCCGCGATTTTCGCACGCGGCTGTCGTTCCGCGACCCCAGGAACATGCAGAAATTCGGCGGGGCGGAAGAGCTCTGGGTCCAGGCAGAAAAGGACATCAAGGAAGCGGCTGACTTAATGAAGTTAAATTATTATATTGGCATCGGTGAGGCTGCGTTTTACGGTCCCAAGATCGACTTCATCATCCGGGACGCACTTGGTCGGAACTGGCAGTTGGGTACCGTCCAGGTCGACTACGTCATGCCCGAGCGCTTCGACCTCGAGTATGCCGGGGCGGATGGCCGGAAGCATCGGCCGGTCGTGATTCACCGGGCGCCGTTCGGTTCGATGGAGCGATTCATGGGAGTCCTCATCGAGCACTTCGCCGGGGAATTTCCGTTGTGGCTTGCCCCGGTGCAGGTCGCCGTTCTGCCCATCACGGACGCTTCGCGCGAATACGCCGTCTCCGTCGAACAGACGCTGCGGCGTGAGGGTATTCGCGTCGAACTTGACGACCGGAACGAGAAGGTCGGCTACAAGATCCGGGATTGGGAAACGCAGAAGGTTCCCTACATGCTCGTCGTCGGGGAGAAGGAGCAATCGGCGAAAACAGTATCCGTCCGGCAGCATAAGAAGGGGGACCTCGGCGTTTCAACCGTCGATGCCTTTACCCGGAAGATTCGGGAAGCGATTAACAGCAAGTCTCTCTCACAATAGCGGAGGAACGCCATCAAGCAGGATCGAGCTCGCGTTAATACCGAAATTCGGGCGCCCCAGGTTCGCGTCATATCGGACGACGGCGAACAACTTGGGATATTCGTAACGAAAGAAGCAATCAAGCTCGCGTCCGACAAGGGGCTGGATCTTATCGAAATCGTTCCGACCGCCACTCCCCCCGTCTGCAAGTTGATGGATTTTGGAAAGTACCGGTACGAGATATCGAAAAAAGAGAAACTCCAGAAGAAACACCAGCACATCACGCTCGTCAAGGAAATTCGGTTTCATCCGAATACCGATACGCACGATTTCGAATTCAAGACGCGTCACGCGCGCGCGTTTATCGAGGAGGGCAATAAGGTCAAGGCGACGGTGGTATTCAAGGGAAGAGAGATCACGTATCAGGATTTAGGGAAGGAATTGCTGGACCGGTTCACCGAGCGGATGGCGGATATCGCGAAGATCGAGCAGGAGGCGAAAATGGAGGGGAGACAGATGATCGTCATTTACGTCGGCGACAAGACCAAGAAGAAAGCGGTTGAGAAAAAAGTCAAGGCAGAGAAGGAAGGATAGGATACGCCATGCCAAAAATGAAAACGCACCGACGGGCGCTGAAAACGTATAAAGTGACTGCGACCGGCAAGATCAAGCGTCGGAAGGCATTCAGGAGCCACATCCTCACGAGCAAGTCGAGCAAGCGCAAGCGGCATCTGCGCAAGCCGACGCTCGTCGCCACGACGGAAGACCACAAAATTCGAAGATTACTCCTTGTATAGTCGGAAAGGAATGATTCATGCCTCGTTCACAAAATAAAGTCGCCTCGCATCGCCGCCGCAAGAAGATCCTGCAGCAGGCAAAAGGATTCTGGGGCGGGCGAAGCAAGGTTTACACGATTGCGAAGCATCACGTCGAGAAGGCGGGCATGCATGCATACCGCCATCGAAGGACCAAGAAGCGGGAATACCGCGGGCTGTGGATCACGCGTATCAACGCCGCCGCGCGGCTGAACGGCACCACGTATTCGCGCCTCATCACGGGCCTCGCCAAGAAACAGGTCGGCATCAATCGCAAAATTCTCGCCGACCTCGCAGCCAACCATCCGGAGGCCTTCGCGCAAGTCGTCAAGTTTGCGGCAGCATAATTTTTCTTCCCGGCCGTCTCTCGTTCTGCGGGTTCCGCATCCGGAACCGGTGCTCGAATCGCCGGGAAGATTTCGTTTTGGACCGATACCGCGATGACCGACGATTTGAAATGCCCTGAGGGCAGCCAATCCCATGCGTGAATCGATCGAGAATGTCCGCCGGGCGTTTGGTGATGACATCGCCGGCGCAGGAACGCCGGAACAGCTCGAAGCGCTGAGGGTCAAGTATCTTGCCCGCAAAGGGATGATTGCGAGTCTCTTCGACTCTCTTCGTTCCGTCCCCGACTCCGAGAAACCCGAACTCGGCAAGCTTCTCAACGAGCTTCGAAAGTACGCGCAATCGGCGTACGACGCGAAGCTCAACATGCCGGGTGCGGCGAAGGGCCCCGATGTACTGTTCGATGCCACGCTCCCCGGCCGCCCCCGTCCCGTCGGCACCAAACACCCCGTGATTCAAACGATGGACGAGTTCAAGCGCATTTTCCAGAACATGGGCTTCTCCGTCGTAACGGGGCCTGAAATCGAAAGCGATTACTACAATTTTGAGGCGCTTAATTTCCCCGCCGACCATCCTGCGCGCGACATGCAGGATACGTTCTTCATCTCCGGCACGTCCGTTCTCCTCCGGACCCATACGACTCCTGTGCAGGTCCGTATCATGGAAAAACAAAAGCCGCCCGTGCGCGCGATCATGCCCGGCCGTGTCTATCGGAACGAAGCGACAAGCGCCCGCAGTCTCGTTTTGTTTCACCAGGTCGACGGAATTTATGTCGACAGGGGAGTGACCTTCAGCGAGCTCAAAGGGACGCTGGTCGCGTTTGCGAAACAATACTACGGAAGCAGCCTCCGATACCGGTTCAGGCCGAGTTTCTTCCCGTTTACGGAGCCGAGCGCCGAAATGGACATCACCTGCTATCTTTGCGGCGGGAAAGGTTGCCGCGTCTGCAAGAATTCGGGCTGGCTCGAGATTGTCGGCTCAGGAATGGTTCATCCGAATATTCTCAAACGGGTCGGATACGACCCGGAGAAAGTCTCGGGCTACGCATTCGGATTTGGCGTCGAGCGCCCTCTCCTGCTGCGCCACGGGATTGACGACATCCGGATTCTCTACGAGAACGACCTGAAATTTCTCAGGCAATTTTAGGGATATCGAAGCGGCGGCCTGTAGACCGACGCGTGAGCAAACAAAGTCCGATGAATCGGACCCGGGTATGTTCGAGCATCCCGCAGGATCGTTTCATCGTCCCATGACATGAAAATTTCCCAGAACTGGCTTAAGAGATACACCTCCTTCAACGTCAAGCCGGACCGCATCGTCGACGGGCTCACAATGCTCGGGCTCGAAGTCGAATCGTTCGAAGACCAGGCCGAGACGTACCGCAATTTTGTCGTCGGAGAGGTTCTTGAGCGCACCAAGCATCCGAACGCAGACCGTCTCACCATATGCAAGGTGAATGTCGGCGATGCGACGAACGAAATCGTCTGCGGAGCGCCCAATGTCGCCCCGGGTCAGAAAGTTGCCGTCGCCCTCGTGGGGGCGACCATCCCGCACAATCAGCACGACCCCGACGGCGCACCGTTTGCGTTGACGAAAGCGAAGATCCGCGGCGTAACGTCCGAAGGCATGATCTGTTCCGAATATGAGCTCGGGCTCGGAAAAGATGCCGACGGGATTCTCGTACTCGATTCCCGGGCGAAGCCGGGAACTCCTCTCTCGATCTTTCTTCATCGTGATGATGTCATCTACGACATCGGCATCACGCCTAATCGTGCCGACTGTCTGAGCCACCTCGGCATCGCTCGCGAAATCTCCGTTCTGACCGGGAAACCTGTCCGCACTCCTCCAGTCAAGAGCGTAGAGAGTACCGACCGATCCTCCCGTCTTGCATCCGTCACGGTCATCGACAAAAAGGGTTGCCCGAGATATTCCGCGCGCGTCGTTCAAAATGTCGTCGTCCGCCCGTCTCCCTCATGGCTTCAGGACCAGCTGACTTCGGTCGGCGTCCGTCCCATCAACCTCGTCGTCGATGTCACGAACTTTGTGATGCTCGAGACCGGCCAGCCGCTCCATGCATTCGACCTGGACAAGCTCGAAGGTCAGAGTATCGTCGTCCGGCGCGCCAACGCCGGGGAGAACTTCACCACGCTTGACGGCAAGGAGCGGAAACTCTCCGGCGACATGTTGATGATCTGCGACGCGAAACGGTCGGTCGCAATTGCCGGGGTCATGGGGGGATTGAACTCCGAGATCAGCGACGGCACAACACGGCTTTTGATCGAGAGTGCCTGCTTCGACGCCGCAAGCATTCGGCGCGCATCCCGGACTCTGGGTTTATCCACCGAAGCGTCCTATCGGTTCGAACGAGGCGTCGACATCGGTGGGACCGTGTATGCGGCCAATCGCGCTGCCCAAATGATTCGGGAACTCAGCGAAGCAACTGTTCCGGCTGGTGTGATCGACGTGTATCCGACGAAGCGGCATCCGAAGCCGATTCCCGCCCGCGTTTCGCGCGTGAATGAAATCCTGGGAACGATGATTGAACCCGTGCCGATGCGTCGGTATCTGGAACAACTCGGCATGAAGGTGGAACGAAAAGGGAAGGACACGCTTCGAGTAACCCCGCCCAGCTACCGGGGCGACGTTCGGACGGAATATGACGTGATGGAAGAAGTCGCCAGGGTGTACGGGTACAATAATATCGAGACGAAGACGAGGGCCGGCATCGACTTCTCGACCGCGGTTTCAGCCGATCGATTCGAGGATGAGCTTCGCGATTGCCTTGTCGGCTCGGGCTTCAACGAAATTGTCACGATCAGTCTTCAGGATGAAAAGACATCCCGGCTTTCGCGTGGGAATCCCGTGAAGGTGATGAATCCCGTCAGTGCGGACATGCAGGAGCTGCGAACGAATCTCGTGACGGGAGCGCTTCAGGCAGTGGAACACAACCGCCGTCACGGGAACAAAGATTTGAGACTCTTCGAGATTGGGAGCGTCTTCGAGAAAGAGGAGGGTCAGGAGGCAGGCTCGCTCGCGGCGTATCACGAAGAGCGGAGGATCCTTGTGCTCCTCAGCGGAGCACATTTGCCGCGTGTTTATGGCGCGACACAGCGATTCAGCGACTTCTTCGACCTTAAAGGAGAGGTTGAGGCACTGCTCAGGAAGTTCTGCC
Organism: Bacteroidota bacterium; assembly: GCA_035499415.1. Lineage (GTDB taxonomy): Bacteria > Bacteroidota > Ignavibacteria > UBA10030 > UBA10030 > DATJYV01. The sequence goes on along the minus strand of DATJYV010000216.1, from coordinate 3,059 downwards.
TTGACAAATATCGCTTTATTTATTATGATACCCGCAGTTCTTTAACTGAGTCAGCAATTGGCGTTGAAATTAACGACACTTACGCGGGTTACCTCGGAAGCGTAAAAAGGGGGATTGCTGAATTCTTTGATATTGAGGAGGGCGTGTTTGTTTGCGAGCTCAGGATCGAAAATCTCGAGCGTGCGCGATCAACGCCACGGCAATACCGGCCAATCCCACCGTATCCATCCGTCCCGAGGGATCTCGCGTTCACGGTGGACGCGGCTTTCCCGCAGAAAGGGATTGAGGACGTGATACGGATGTCCGGAGCGCCGCTCCTCGTTGATGTTCGGATTTTCGACGTCTACACCGGCGACCAGGCGGGGGCTGGGAACAAGAGTCTCGCGTATGCGCTTGAGTTTCAAGCGCCGGACCACACGCTGACGGAGCCGGAAGTCGAAGGCGTCGTTCGTCGCATCGTGGGCGACGTGGAACGCAAATGCAACGCGACGTTACGACGTTGAATGCTGCGCCAGACATAACCGGGAGGAATCAGGGCTTGGCCGAGCAGCAACCGGAGGCAGAGGCCGGCAAGAAGAGCGACCTTCATCACCTGGAAGAATCGCTCCAAGTGGTGTGGGAGAAGGCCCGACGGGTATCGGAATTGCTGATTCGCCTCAAGGAGGAGAACAAGACTCTCCAGCAGGAGGAGCAGCACCTGAGAAGCGAGCTGGAGCGTCGGGAGCTGGACCTCCAGCGTGTGCGCAAGGAGTTGCTGCAGCTGCAATCCAATGGAAGCGGAATGTTTTCCAAAGAAGAAAAGGAGGAACTCACGACCAGAATCAAGGAGCTGATTGGTAAAATCAATTCCCGATTGTAGTTGCTGGGTCGGGCGCTTCACGAGCCCGATGGATTACGGAAGGACCGAAACGAACGACTGAACAATATCGATGACGAGCAAAAGCATAAAAGTAAAAATCTTCGGTGCAGAATATCCTCTGAGGGGGGAAAACGAGGATTTCACCAAGCGCGTTGCCGCCCACGTGGACGGAATGCTGACGAAGATTCATGACAAGATTCCCGAGCAGCCGCCCCTGACGGTGGCTGTGCTTTCCGCTCTCAACATAACCGAAGATCTTTTAAAAGAAGAGGATCGTCACCAGCAGGATATCGCGCAACTTGAATCGGAGATCGCGAAACTTTCCAACTATCTCGACAACTGCTTGATCCCGGACGGCAACGTCCAGTCGTTCTAGTTTCGTTCTTTGCATAAAGAAGTGCGGTAGTAAACCGCACCGTCAGCCGTAATCAACCATATTAAAGAACCTGACAATTCTGTTAATATGGGAGCTTGACTCATAAGTGTAGAGCGCAAGCCACCGTTCTCCGCCTCCGGCGGAGAAGTGCCCAGCGATGACCCTTCCGGTTTCGGAAGTTGAGCGGGTCGAGTGGAAGTGTGAAATGCTTAGGCAGGCACCCACCGTGTATGAGAAGAGGTTCTTCCAATACACTTGATTGTGGCGGATGGGTGCGGTTTTTTATTTGATCGCAGGAGTGACCATGGAATCGTACGTTCTTATCATTCTAGGATTCTTGCTCGGAGGTTCGTCGTTTTTTCTTGGGTGGTTCCTGAATGCCCGCAGCGGAGAGAATAAGCTCCGGAGCGCAGAGCATGCAGCGAAGAAGATCCTCGAAGACGCCGAAAAAGAGGCGGCAACGACGAAGAAGGAGAAGGTTCTCGAGGCGAAGGATGAATGGTACCGGCGGAAAAAAGAGTTTGACGCGGATGTTCAGGCGAAGCGGAACAAACTCCAGGCGTATGAACGGCAGGTACAGAATCGCGAGGAGAACATCGAGCGCAAACTCGACCTTTTGAACAAGAAAGAGGCCGGCCTGACAGGCCTCCAGAAGGAGTTCACCGACAAGGAAAAGAGGATTGCCGACCGCGAACAGGAGCTGTCCCGCCTGGTGGAGGACGAGACGGCCCGCCTCGAGCGTGCTTCGGGTTTATCCCGCGACGAAGCGCTCAAGAACCTCAAGGAAAACCTCGTCGACCGCGCGAAAACGGAAGCCGCGCAGCTTCTCAAGGATATCCGCGATACGGCCAAGCAGGATGCCCGGCGCGAGGCGCAGAAGATTGTCATCCAGGCGATTCAGCGGACGGCGGCGGACCATACGGTCGAGACGACGGCAAGCGTCCTCAATCTCGAGAGCGACGAGATGAAGGGGAGAATCATAGGCCGGGAGGGGCGGAATATCAAGGCATTCGAGGCCGCGACGGGCGTCGATGTCATTGTGGACGACACACCGGAAGCCGTCATTCTGACGGCATTCGACCCGTTCCGACGTGAGGTTGCAAGACAATCGCTCGAACGATTGATTGCTGACGGAAGGATTCATCCCGCCCGCATCGAAGAAGTGGTGGACAAAGTGCGGAAGGAGCTTGAGGAGGAGATACTTCGCGTGGGGGAGAACACGATGCTGGAAGTCGGCCTGCCGGGAGCGCATTCGGAAATTCTGAAGCACATCGGAAAAATGAAATACCGGTCGAGTTATGGACAGAACCTCCTCTCGCACAGCATCGAGGTGGCGTATCTCTCCGGGATCATGGCGGCGGAACTTCGGCTCGACCCGGTACTGGCCAAGCGGGCAGGGCTCCTGCACGACATCGGGAAGACGATCGACCGGAGCGTTGAGGGACCTCACGCGCTTCTCGGAATGGAATTGTGCAAGAAGTATCAGGAGCATCCCATCGTCTGCAATGCCGTCGGATCGCACCATGAAGACATTCCGATGGAGCATCCGATCTCGGCGCTCGTCCAGGCAGCTGATGCGATCAGCGGCGCGCGTCCCGGTGCCCGCCGGGAGTCGGTCGAAGATTACGTCAAGCGGCTCGAGAAGCTCGAGAGCATTGCCAAGTCGTTCCACGGCGTTCTCAATACGTACGCGATTCAGGCCGGCCGCGAAGTACGCGTCATCGTGAGCCATGAGAAATTGGACGATGCCGCCGCCGACCAGCTCGCGCATGACGTTGCAAACAGAATTCAACAGGAGATGGAATTCCCGGGCCAGATCAAGGT
>DATJYV010000215.1:0-6725 GCA_035499415.1 Bacteroidota bacterium | reverse complement strand
CGTTGTGGTCAACCAATGCGCCCCATTTGTACGCCTCGCCGCTCAGTCGCATGTTCTCGTAACTCTTCCAGTCCGGCCGCTTCACCTGAAGACTGTCCACCAGCAGGTTGTAATACTCCGAGGAAATGTCGTCCACGCACTGCATCGTCGAATCAAGGTAGACGTACGGCATGCGGAATCGGGGGGCGCTGTCGGCGGGTGCGTAGCCGAACACTGCGCTGATCCGAAAAACGCCCGCCGGCGATTTGCCGTCTCCTTCCTTCTTTACCGGCCCATCACCGAGGTCGTAACCGTGAAGTCCGCTCCCCCAAGCAAGCCCCGTCCGCCCGACCACGATGTCGGTCCTGGGCGAAACGCTCTTCCACTCGTCGCCGAGCACCGGCCGCTCGAATGTCTGGAGCTCGCCGGAAGTTTCGTCCCATGAATTCGTCAAGACAAGAATGACCTGCTTCGACTGCGCGAGCGGAGAGCGGTCTGTGGGTGTTTCCGCTCCGCGAAAAATACTGCAGGAACAAAAAAGAGAGCCCCCCAGCAATGCGAGAATAAACCGCGTGGCGGATGCCGGGAAAGCGGTCACTGATTGGTACTCATCAATCCGCGTTCAGCAACCTGCCCGCCGAAACGCGGGGCGTGCAGGCGGTTCGGCAATCTGCATTCGGCTGGAAGGCAATCGGGAAAAAGCTCACGCCTCACAGAACGAGACCTCAAAGCTAAACGCCGACAGCCAATAGCTAACCGCAGGCTGCTCCTCATGACATCCAATTGACCCTGCTCTCCGGATTCCACTTCGTCGTCGTCTTCTTCGGTTTCGTGAAAAACTCGATCGAACTCTTCCCCGTAATGTCGCATGCCCCGAACTTCGACTCGTTCCACCCGCCAAAGGAGAACGGCTCCCGCGGAACAGGCACTCCGATGTTGACGCCGATCATTCCCGCGCTGGCCCGCTCGATGACATACCGGGCCATGCCCCCGCTCTGCGTGAAAACGGACGCGGCGTTGCCGTAAGGATTTCTATTCTCAATCGCTATCGCTTCATCGACCGTCTTCGTCCTCATGATCGAAAGCACGGGGCCGAACACTTCATCCTGTGCGATCTTCATCTCCGGCCGGACGTAATCGATCACCGTGGGTCCGATGTAGTATCCCTCATCCTTCCCCTCAACCGTTACCTTCCTTCCATCAACCAACACCTTTGCTCCCTGCGCTTCTGCCTCATCGATGTATCTCGCGATCCGCTCCTTTGCCGCTTTCGAAATCACGGCGCCCAGATTTTTCCCTGGAACGATTTTTCTCGCCTCATCGCACAAGCGCTGGATGATGTGGTCGACCGCACCGACTCCAACCATCGCCGAAGCCGCCATGCACCGCTGTCCCGCGCATCCGCTCATCGATGCCGCAATATTCGTCGCCGCCATTTCCTCGTTTGCGTCCGGCAGCACGATGAGATGATTCTTCGCCCCGCCAAGACAGAGCGCGCGTTTGTGGCGGGATGTTGCGCGCGCATAGACGATCTTGGCGACCTTCGTGGAACCGACAAACGTGACTGCCTGGATCTGCGGATGGTCGCATATCGCCTCGACCGCTTCCTGCGCTCCGTGCACAATATTGAAAACGCCGTCCGGAAGTCCCGCCTCTTTCAAAAGTTCCGCGATCCTGAGAGAGCTGAGCGGCACCTGCTGTGACGGCTTCAACACCATCGTGTTCCCGAGGACGAGCGCATTCGGAATTGTCCAGTTGGGGACCATGTTGGGAAAATTGAACGGCGTGATACTTGCGACAACGCCGAGCGGATAGCGGTCGATGCGGCATTCGACTCCCTTGCTGACTTCAAGAATCTCGCCCGATGCGAGTTGCGGCATGGAACAGGCGAATTCCGTCACCTCGATCGACTTCTCGATTTCGGCGGACGCTTCGTTCATCGTCTTGCCGTTTTCCTCATGGACCAGCGCGGCGAGCTCTTTGAAGTCCCTTTCCATCAGCGACTTGTAACGGTAAAATATCTGGGCTCGCTCTTTGATCGGCATCGTCGACCAGGCCGGAAACGCCTGGGTCGCGGCACGTACGGCAGCGTCAACATCGGCGGCGACGGAAAGCGGTACTTTGGCGATCTGCCGGCCGACGGAGGGATTCATGACGGGAAGCGAATCCTTTCCCTTCGAATCGACCCATCTTCCGTCGATATAGTTGAGGGCGATTCGGGTTCCATTTGACGACTTGGTGCTTCGCGAGAGCGATTCGAGGACGGATTCTGTCTCGGGGAACGATGACATGTCGGTAGTCCTTACGGGTCGGGAATTGTCGGGATGGGGTCGATGACAAAAGCTAATCACCCCACCGCTGAAAAGCAAGGCGCGCCACGTTGTTTGACACGCAATCCGTGCATGATTATATTGGAAGCATGCCGGCGAAAGTGCTGATACCTGATCCGTTGCGACAGTTCACGGGGAATAAAGCGGAGGTCTCGCTCGAGGGAAACACCGTGAGAGAACTTCTCTCGTCGCTCACACAGGAGTATCAATACCTGCACCGTCATCTTTACACGGATGCCGGCGAACTGCGCGCGTATATCAACGTGTACGTGAACAACGACGACATTCGTCAGTTGAACAAGGAGTCGACGCCGGTGGGGGAGAAGGATGTGATTTCGATTATTCCGTCGATCGCGGGAGGGTGAGGGGGATCAAGGGGGTGTGAGCGGCGATTTCGATTCCTGCCAGAAGCGATCTCAAATGGCGCGAGACTTTGGCCATGCGGACACACTGCGCTTGACGAACGAACACGAAGAAATAATCACGATGTCGGAATCGTACTACTCCAAACTCCGGACATCATCCTTCTGACTCCTTACTTCTGACACCTGCTCCAAACCACATGTCCCCCGCCTCCCTTACCCGCCCCCTCTCTCGCGACGAGATCCGCCGCTACGGCCGCCATCTCATCATGCCGGAGGTCGGCCTCGAAGGCCAACAAAAGCTCAAGTCGTCGAGCGTGCTGATTGTCGGAGCCGGCGGGCTTGGGTCGCCCGTCGCGCTCTACCTGGCGGCCGCGGGAGTCGGAACGATCGGGGTCGTCGACTTCGATTCCGTGGACGTGACGAATCTCCAGCGTCAGATCATCTTTTCTGCCGACGCCGTCGGCACGTCGAAATCGGACGCCGCGCGGAAGCGTCTTCAATCGCTTAACCCTCTTATTGAAGTGCGCGCGCACAACGTCCAACTGAGTTCGGCCAACGCGCTCGACATCCTCCGCGATTACGATGTGATTGTCGACGGAACGGATAATTTTCCCACCCGGTACCTCGTGAACGACGCGTGCGTTCTCCTGCGGAAGCCGGACATATACGGGAGCATCTTTCGCTTCGACGGTCAGGCGTCCGTGTTCGATTCCCGCACCGGACCCTGTTATCGCTGCCTCTATGCCGAGCCGCCACCGCCGGGCCTTGTCCCCAGTTGCGCCGAGGGAGGTGTCTTCGGAGTGCTTCCCGGAATCATCGGAACAATCCAGGCGACGGAGACGCTGAAAATACTGCTGGGAATCGGTGACACGCTCGTGGGACGGCTGCTGCTGTTCGATGCGCTGAGGATGCAATTCCGCGAACTAAAGCTCCGGAAGAACCCGGAATGTCCGGTTTGCGGAGAACATCCCGCGATTACCCGTCTGATCGATTACGACGCCTTCTGTGGGGTTGAACCGTTGGGGAAGGATGGACAAAAGGTCGGTGAGAATGAAATAACGGTGGGGGAACTGAAACGGAAGATCGACGACGGCGGAGATTTTCTCCTGATCGATGTGCGCGAGCCGCACGAGTATGAGATTGTCAATCTGAACGGAAAGCTGATACCGCTGGGGAAGTTGCCTGAAAAAGTCCGCGAGCTCGATTCGTCGCAAGAGATCGTCGTGCACTGTCATCACGGCAGCCGGAGCGCGCGCGCCGTTGACATGCTGAAGGAGATGGGATTCAAAAAAGTAAAGAACCTTCGGGGAGGTATTGACGAATGGGCGGTGGAAGTGGACGCAAATATGGTGAGATACTGAGAGGAGGGTAGTTAAGTTGACAAGATGGTGATTTGGGAATTGGGTGACTCGTAAGTCGTGGGGATTGACATTCCCTCGATTGATGAGTACCATGAAGTGTACACTTGTGGGGGACACATGCGGTTGTGCATTTTTTCACTCTCCTTCTCGATCCTCCTCTGCAGTGGATGCAAAAGGCCCCCGAGCGAACCGGAGAACTTTCTCACCACCGGGCATGATTTCACGGTACACATCTACCAGACCGACGATTTCTATCGGCAGCAGGTATTTCAGGGCCCGGCACTCCTCTCTCTGATTCTAAATTCAGGCACCCTCCAGATTTCCATCACGACGGGTGCCCCTGCGTACACCTTTCACAATGTGCCGGACGGTCCGTACATCCTGCGACTGCAGAAGGATGGCTATTTTCCTGCCGAGGTTGCAAACCTTCCCCAGGTCACGATCTACGAAATTCCCCCTCTGTCGTCGCGGATAACGAAGATCGAGTGCTCCATCAAGGCAATATATTACAATGTCACCGTGACAACCCTTGACACCGTGCCGTCAGGATTCATAAGACAGCTCGCTGCTTTTGTGGGAATGAGCCCCAACGTCAGCCCGACACCCGGAACATATTTTGGTGATAACTGGGGAGAGGAAGATCAAGGGCAGACCGTCGGGTCGGTAGCGATTCAGGCGAACCCCCCAATAGCATCACTCTCCGGATCGACTGTTTATCTGACGGCGAGGATCATGTGCGGAGCCACACAATACTTCCAAGATAATACGCACAACGTGCTCGTCTTCACGAATCTCGACCAGAATCCCCCCGTCGTCCTGCCCTTCAAGATTCCATGAGTGACAAAAATCGTGCATATGTCAATTGGAAAGAGCGCTTCATTGCCAAAACGGGCGTGCTCCGGAGATTGTTGATCCTCCTCGCGGCATGCGGATTGCTGCCGGGGTGCGAGCAGCCGACGAATCTCCCCTCAGGAAATTGGACGGTCCGAGTATATGTTTCCATGTACGATGAATTCAACCGCCCGATTCCGGCGGTCGGACCGTTTGGAGTCACGCTCTTTGCAAAAGATCGTCTCCTGACCGGGACGATTCCTGCCGACGATTCGGTTTACGCGTTTGTCAATCTTCCTTATCAGGCGTACGCTTCTTCCGTCACCCGAAGCGGGTGCTTTCCGTCTCTCAATTCGGGTGGTCCCTTCGACGTTGTTTACGGCAGTGAGGGTCTGATAAACATCATCTACCCCACTCCCTCGGCTCAAACAAAAATTGATTCGATCCAATGCGTCGTTAATTCGATCACACCAAAGGTGCAATTCCACATCTTTACAGCTCAGACCGTTCCTTCCGGCGGATCTCGTTCCATAGCTCTGTTTGCCGGCCTTGCGGGCGACGTCAGCTCCCGATTCGGGTCGTACGTCTATACGAATTCGGCAATCGTTCAAACAGCCGGATCTTCTGATATCGTGAGCGACGATCTTTACGAGGACATGCACACGTCGGGGATTACGCCCGGGATGAACATTTTCGTCACCGCCAGAATCTTGTCAGGAGCGACGACGACCGCCGTGGACACGCGCAGCGGACTGGTCATTTACGATAACATCGAAAACAATACTCGTGCAGTTGTTTCGATGGTCATGCCCTAGGGTCTGAATCATGAAACGGAGCGCCGCAGTTCTTCTCTTGATTCTGATTTGGGCGGTCGAAGGCAGATGTCAAAGCCTTCGTAAGCCGCATGGCTTTCTTCGAAAGGTCGCGGCATCTGGAACCAGCACGGCAAAGATGAATGTCAACAGAATCTCAATGGACCTCGACAACGTGGGCGGGCTGAGCGGAGACGAGCCATTATCAACGTGGGATGGATGGAACCAGGTTGTATGGTATGCATACTCAGAAGACATGGTGTACGACCACACACTTTGGATTGTTGGAAAGCGGGGAAGTGCGATCGGAGCACTCGCGAGCTCGTGGTACTCTCCGTACTCTCCAGGTCCCGTCATCGGCGGATTGCCTGCACTGAAGGTCCGGCCGCAGGATGCAGAGCGTTACAGGGTCTATACGGTGACGCGAGGCGACAGTACCGGCACGAATCCGGACTACGCCCAGTGGCCTGCGGATCTTGGAGCACCGACGACCCCGTCCGGCGCCCCGCGGATTTCGGGAGACCAAATGGCGTGGATGGTTTACAATGGGGACGACACGACGGCGTTCCCCTCCTGGTTCCACCTGCGGCTGCCACAGCGAACCCAGCTCCCGGTCGAAATTCGTGAAACCGTTTTCGAACATTTTGGTGAACCGACCGACACATCGATTTGGGCGAACTGTTTGTTTTTCGAATGGGCGGTTTACAATAAAGGTCCCGATCCCATTGATTCCATGTTCCTGTCCATATGGACGGATATCGATTTCATCGACGATTTCCGAACATTCCCTGCCGTTGACACATTGGCACAGGCCGGATATTGTTGGTATGGCACGGACAGTTCTGCGGGATGTACTTCATACATCCTCCTTGACGGGCCGTGCGTTCCATCTCCCGGAGATACGGCCACGTACTTCGGAAAACCCAGGCCGGGTTGGCGCAACCTGCCGCTCACTTCTTTCTGGGGAGTCGCGGATGATTCGTACCCGGATAGCAGTACGCTTGGACCACCATACTCAGACGGAACGGCGTGGAACGTTGTTCGGGG
>DATJYV010000214.1:0-3801 GCA_035499415.1 Bacteroidota bacterium | reverse complement strand
GTTGATCATCGCGTCCTTATTGGACTGGATGCTCTGAGCGCTGAACAAGCTCAGACCGACGGCGATCGCGATACCGACGATGATCACGCCGAGGATGATAAGAAGAAGCTGCTGTTGACCCATAACGTGCCCTTTCTGTTAATTGAGTGGATTGCAAGAGATCAATACCGATAATATATTCTCAACTCCCGTACCACTTGTCGGACCCCATTATTTCGCAATTTTAGAACACTTCGGGATGAATGTGCATTTCCATCAGGACGAAATTTCCGGAAATAATTGCATGGACGACCTGAATGAGGTCTCCTCCGGGTGTGCCGCATCTCAGTCGAACCTTCGCGTCTCACACAAGGCCTCATAACGCAAAGACCCGTCCTGAGGGGGTCGGGTCTTTGACAAGACCTAAAAACGAACGATAAAAAATTTCGGGGGCGATCTCCAGAGGATCGGCAATGGGCTGGGTTTACCCGCATGCCTCGGTCGTGGGCACCGCTCCTTAGATCCTCGAAATGTTGAACGCTCTTTTACCCTTTTGTTCCTCTTTCACATCAAATTGAACGCGATCGCCCTGGATGAGGGTATCGCGGAATCCGGTATCTTTGACATTGCTTTTATGGAAGAAGAGATCTTCTCCGGCTGCCGAGGTGATGAATCCGAATCCTTTTGAGACGTTAAAGAACTTCACAGTTCCTTGGGTCATGACGATCCCCTTTCTGGGAACGAGCTCTCATAATGAAGAAATAAATCCCCGGCCGGAAGACGGCCGGGGTGTGCTGTAATGACGGGTCTATTTAGACCTTTGTTACGTTGGCCGCCTGGAGGCCCTTGGGGCCTTTCTCGACCTCGAATTCGACGTTGTCGCCCTCGTTCAAAGTCTTGTAGCCTTCGCCGACAATGGCTTTGAAGTGAACAAAAACATCTTCACCGTTGGGGCGCGAAATGAATCCGTACCCTTTTGCGGCGTTGAACCATTTTACGGTTCCTTTTTCCATCTGTGAATCCTTTCTGTAAATGGATATTATTGAATGTGTACACCAGGCCCGTCCTTCTGAAGGACGAATAGCCAGATCTTTTTGGCTTTTAGCAGAAGTTAGACCGAGGAAGGGGGACCTTCTTAGAGGTTCAATCCATCAGCAGTACTGCTGCGTCTGATGAGCGGCCTTCGTGACACATCCAAGCGAGAGCGAGGAACACGAGGTTACGACCTTCGGCTGAACAGTGTAAAAGCGCGGCGACGCATCCCGATAACGACCAGGAAATTGCCGCCCCGTATGGGCAAGAACAGTGTACTTGTGTAGCCTTTTTAAGGTAGCACAGTTTCCTGCAACAAGCAAGTGGTTTTCGCATTCCTTAGCCGCTTGACTGAATCTCTGCCGTTCGGTAGATTCTAGCGCATTTCCCTCTATATTATGCATCCGGCCGCCCTATGAAGATCCGACATCTCTTATTGGCTATCACATTTCTCCCGACGACTTCTCCGGGTCAGCCGGCCGATCTCTCCTTCCCCGAAAAAGGAAGGTTGGTTGTCCTGCATCTTTCTTCGGCTCCCTTTCCCCATCCTCAAAGAACCGAGGGCCACGTCTACAATCAGCTTTTCTTTTCCGCGAAAGATCATTATTCCGACAACGCCGTTGCCGTTTTCATACCGGAGAATTATGCGGCCAACGGGCAGGTCGACATCGTCGTGCATTTCCACGGATGGTACAATAATATCGACACGGTTCTCGCCCGCTATCGATTGATCGATCAATTCGTCGCGAGCGGGAAAAATGCCATCCTCATCGTACCGCAAGGTCCGAAGAATGCCCCCGATTCTTTCGGCGGCAAGCTCGAGGATCAGGATGGGTTTGCGCATTTTATTTCGGAGGCGCTGGATTCGCTTGCCGACCGGTCTCTCATCTCGACGAGGAGGCCCGGATCAATCATTCTCTCCGGTCACAGCGGCGGCTACCACGTCATGTCCTTCATTCTCATGCACGGAGGATTGACGGATCATATTAAAGAGGTGTATTTGTTCGACGCGCTCTACGGTCAGACGGAAAAGTTCGTCCATTGGCTGGAGAGTGAGCACGGCAAAATGATCGACATTTATACGGAAGATGGGGGAACGAAAGAACAATCCGAACAGCTTGTGGCAGAGGCGGCGGCATGGAAAATACCTTACCGTTCGCGGGTGGAACAAGAACTGCTTCCCGGCGACCTGGAGGCGGGCGGAGTCATTGCGATCTTCACGCCGCTTCAGCATGACCAGGTCGTCCAGGCACATGCAAGCTTTCAGACATTTCTTCGCGCGAGCAGCTTGCAACAGATTTCCGTCCGGTGACAACACCGCAGTCCGGATCGATGGCATGTTCGTGGCGATGATCGCGTTTGTCCGTCCGACCGGAAGAGAGCCGCAATGACCCCGCCAAACCGGCGCGTGCCGGAAGATCCTCTTCTCGACCACGCCGCCTCCGCATTCCGACGGCATTTTCATCGTGTCCCCAAACTTGTTGCTCGTGCGCCCGGCCGGGTCAATCTCATCGGCGAACACACGGATTACAACGACGGGTACGTACTTCCGGTGGCAATCGGACTCGCAGTAGCGGTTGCGGCAGCTCCGACAACGGGAGATTCGACCGCCGTGTACTCGACTCTCTTCGACGCCTCGGCGACATACCCGACAGCGTCCCGAACCCTTTCCACGAAGTACCCCTGGTCAAATTATGTCCTCGGGGTTTCGGCGGAGCTTCGGAACAGGGGGGTGGATATTCCAGCCGCAGAGATTCTCGTCGACTCGGAACTCCCCGTTGGCGCCGGTCTCAGTTCGTCCGCCGCGCTGGAGGTCGCCGTCTGTCTCGCCTTTCTCCGTCTCGCGGAAAGAACGCTGCCCGAGGTGGAAATCGTCCGGCTCTGCCGGTCGGCCGAAAACAATTTCGTCGGCGTCCAGTGCGGAATCATGGACCAGTTTATCTGCACTGCCGCACAAAAGGACTGCGCGCTCCTGCTCGACTGTCGTACGCTTGAATTTCGCCACGTGCGAATGCCGGCGGGGGTGAAAGTTCTCATCTTCGACTCCGGCGTGAAACACGAGCTCGCGTCCTCGGGGTATAATCGCCGGCGCCAGGAGTGTGCGGATGCGCTCGCGGCTCTCCGGAAGTCCGGCCTCGCTGCGCTCAGCCTGCGCGACCTGAGCAGTACGGACCTTTCGAGCGCCTCCGATAACCTTCCGCCCGTCCTTGTCCGACGTTGCAGGCACGTCATCAGCGAGAACGCTCGGGTGTTGAAATTTGTCGAGGCCCTTGAACGGGGGAAGACGGGGGATCTGGGGTCCCTGCTGTATGAATCCCACGTGAGTCTTCGCGACGATTACGAGGTGAGCTGTCCCGAGCTCGACGCGATAGTGGAAATCTGTTCCCATATTCCCGGTGTGTATGGCGCGCGCATGACAGGGGGCGGCTTCGGCGGTTCTGCCGTCGTCCTCACTGAACAATCCACCGCCGAATCCGTTGTTCGCACTTTCGAGCACGCCTATCGGGCAGAGACCGGCTGCAAGGCGAGATGTTACGAGTGTACCATATCGGAAGGAGCATCCGTCCACCAAGTTTGAGCACGGACAGGAGTGAAATTCATGCGAACCAACTCGCGGAATAGAACCCTCAATCTTTTGCGCCTGATGATTGAGGAGGGCTATTCAAAAAAAGCGTGGCACGGTCCGAATCTGCGCGGGGCAATTCGGGGTGTGACATGTCGGCAGGCAGCGCGCAGGCCGGGACCCGGTCGGCACAATATCTGGGAGATCGTGGTGCACACTGCATACTG
>DATJYV010000213.1:0-11234 GCA_035499415.1 Bacteroidota bacterium | reverse complement strand
CCGGCGACGGTCTTGAAGGAATCAGATTGTTGGAGCTGTATCGCGATGAAATCGACCTCGTCGTGTCAGACGTTGGAATGCCGGGGGCGAGCGGAGAAGAGGTTTTTTCGGCCGTCAAGCTGCTCAAACCGCAAACACGAATGATCCTCGCCAGCGGATTCCTGGAACCTGATGCAAAATCAGAACTCATGAAATCGGGCGTGTACGATTTTATCCAGAAACCCTACCTGCCTGAAATTCTTTTGAAGAAGATCCGCAATGCGATTGATAGCCGGGATACCGACCAGTCCCGTTCCTCTGCCCCAAATACTTTAGCGTTGAAGAATCGCCACCCCTCGTGGAACAACTAACGCTACATCCTTCATCGTTGTCTTTATAATGGATACCCATTTGATTCTGCGCCGAACACTCTGGTCGTCATCAATCATGTGAGAAGGGATGGAATTTGTATGGGACTAACAGGTATTGAGATGCATCCCCTCCGCATCTTAACAAGCACCTAGAGCTCCATCCTCTGCCCACCCCCCAAGAACCACAATTGCAGTTCGCGCGACTGATTTCTATCTTTCTGCCTTCACAAAATCCGTTCAAAATCGAAACTTTGAATACGCGGCCCGGCGAAATTATCTCCCTTCATTCAGCGAACGCTGATCACGCAAATAACCCGGCGCCACGCAGGCGCGCGATTTGTCCATTCGCTTTTCTCGCGTTCGTTGGATCTTTCTGCGCAGTTTACGGCCAGTCGGGAGCTAAGGTCCTGATTGCATCCCCTGCAGGCGTGAGGTTGACTCTTGACAAGATTTCGTTCGCGATTCATGCCGACTCGCCTCACTGGTCCTTCGTCGCCCCCCTGGACGGCCCCATTACCAACGGCGATGCAGTCAAAGGGCGGGATGGCCTGGGGGCTTTTGAAGAAGTCCGATTCACAACAGTCGGCAAGGAATCGTACGAGCGTCGCATCAGGGTCTACGACAGAAAGCCGGTCGTCCTCTTCTTCCAGAAGACGGTCGACTCCATCTCCCATCCACCAAAACCGTTTCCGGTCGTTTCCAGATTTCCTTCTTCCCTGTCCGCGCTGACATTCTCCGAAAACGAGTTTGGCGCCCCTCCGCTCTTCCGCCCGTTCGACCATTCACGCGACACGTCCCTGCGCTTGCACAGCGGACCGATTCTCCTGTTCGACCCGGAGTGCGACGCGTGCATCATTTCTCCGGCCTCCGATTTCATGGTTGCTTCCATCGCGGAAAACGGCGCCGTCGTTTCGTGCGGCCTCAACCCTGCACTCATAGGAGTCCCCCGGGGCTTTACACAATCCACCATACTCGTCATTGGAAGGAGCATCAATCAAACGTGGGACCTGTGGGGTTCGGCGTTGACGACGCTCTACCGCAAGAAGAGACCGGCGAACGATGCCGACGCGGGACTGAAATATCTCGGCTATTGGACCGACAACGGCGCCTCTTATTACTATCATTATGACACAGCCGAGGGATATGCCGGAACGCTTCTGGCGCTGAAGAAGAGGTTTGACGAAGAAAAAATTCCGATTCGCACAATGCAGCTCGACAGCTGGTGGTATGCGAAAGGCCGGGATAATCCGGACGGCTCACTCGACCGCTCCGAGCGGCGGATACCCGAATTGCCCGCCGGGACGTGGAACCATTTCGGCGGACTGTTGGAATACACCCCCTCAACCGATCTGTTTCCCTCCGGCTTGAAAAGTTTTCGTGATTCCGTCAACCTGCCGTTGATCACCCACAACAGATGGATTTCGCGCGACAGCCCTTACCGTCTGCAGTACAGGATTTCCGGGATCGGCTCCGTCGACCCCGGTTGGTGGACGCACATCATGTCGTCCATCTCTTCGTGGGGCATCGTGACGTATGAACAGGACTGGCTCGACCGGATCTACGAAAACTCGCCGGCATTTTCGTCGACCACCTGGGCCGCGGCGAGCTTCATGGATGAAATGGCACGTGCGGCGCGAGAGCGGGGGGTGACGCTCCAATACTGCATGGCTCTGCCGAGACACTATCTTCAGGGGGGATCGGAGTATTCAGACTTGACCACGATTCGCGTCAGCGGCGATCGATTCCAGAAGTCCCGGTGGAAGGAATTTCTCTACGCTTCGCGGCTCGCAAGCGCTCTCGGCATCTGGCCGTGGACCGACGTCTTCATGAGCCGGGAAACGCCGAACATCCTGCTTGCAACCCTTTCAGCAGGAATGGTTGGCATTGGAGATGCAGCCGGTGATGAAAATGTGCGGAACATCATGCGGTCTGTCCGATCGGATGGAGTGATCGTGAAGCCCGACGTTCCGCTCGTACCGGTGGACAGGTCATACATTGACGACGCGGCAGGAAAGGGGGCGCGCATCGCGACAACATTCACCGACCACGGGAAAGGGGTCAGGACACTCTATCTCTTCGCATATTCGGACTCGTCGGCCGGCAGCGAGATCGTTGTGCGTCCTTCCGACCTTGGCGTTCACTCGGCTATGTTCTCGTACGATTACTTCTCAGGGTCGGGAAAAATCGTGCGGGCAGGAGAATCGTTGAACCTGCGCCTGAACGATGAATCATATATCTACGTCGTGCTTGCTCCCGTCAGCCGGTCCGGAATCGCCGTCATCGGGGACCCGGATCAATTTGTGACATGCGGCCGGGCGAGAGTTGCGCGGCTGACGGAGCGCGGCGGAGTCGTTCAGGTAGTCCTTCTCATCACTCCGGGGGAGCATGATCTCACGTTGCGCGGTTCGGCCCCGGCGATGCCGGCGGTCGCCGTCCAGGGCGGCCGTGTCACGAGTACTGAATTCGAGATTGGCTCCTCCATCTTCAGTATCGGGATAACGAGGGAGAGCGACATCAAATTTCGGTCCGTCAAGGGGGACTCGGTGGGAGAAATCAGCGTCGAACTGCGCGCTTCTTCGTGAGGCGCGTCATCACCGCGGAACTAAACTTTCACTCGTGCGTTTTGTCTTTATATCAGGCGCAGTGACAGTGCGATAAGGACTCGCGAATATCAATCAACACGTTTGAAAGGAGACCGACATCATGAGCTTCGGATTTCATGGAAGAACGGCAATCCTCGGATTGCTTGCGTTCCTTCTTTTGTTCGGGGGCGAAAATCTTTCGGCGCAACGAAGGGAACGGGTCGGCCGCAAGCGTTCACCGGACGTCGTCGTCCTCCCGCGTGAGCGAACGAGGGTCGTCGTGTCCGGCAGGGAGTATTTCTATTCGAAGGGCGTTTACTATCGGTCCAGCGGCCGCGCCTATGTCGCCATTCCCGGCCCCGTCGGCGCGCGCATTCGTGTCCTCCCCGCCGGCTATACGGTCGTCCGCGTTGGCGTGACTCCGTTTTTTCTCTATTACGGAACCTACTACCGATTCGACGCGCCGACGCGTCAATACGTTGTCGTCGCTCCCCCCGCCCAGGCAACCGCTCCCCAGTCGCTTGACCGGATCGATTTCGCCGACGGTCAGTCGGTCAGCGGAATGTTTGAAGGCGGAACGCCGGACTCCATCCAGGTCACGGTCGAAGGCACGATTCAGAGCTACGCCATCGACCGGGTTGTTGCGATCCACTTTGCACCTCCCGCTCCGCCGCCGGCGCCGTAGCGCGGAATACGTCGGCCAGCCCGCAGGAAGAAAAAGAGGCTCCTCAAAATCCATTGAGGAGCCTCTTTCCGTTAGAGCGAGACGGGTCTAGAACGTTTTGCTGTTTGCCGTCTGGTCGGTTCCGTTCCCCGCAAGGTCGGTCACTGCCGATGCGACGACGAGAATGTATCCCGCCGGAAGAGCTGCACTGGTCGTGACGCCGAGCTGCACAAAGTAATGTCCGCCGGAGTATCCGAGGTAACTTGCGCTGTTAATGGTGAACGTAACCCCGGAGGTATTGGCGAATGAGTAGTTGGAAACGTTTTCGGCCGTCGAGATGACCATCGGCTCGGTGAATTGCGCGGTGTAGATCCAGGCGTTGGTCCCGACTCCCGCCGCCTCGGTCGCATTGAACAGCTTCGGTTTTACCGCATCGACCACCGTGATCGTGTTGCTCGAAGCACTTTCCACGAGGTCCTTGCTCTGCGCCCGGACGAGGTAACGAACATTCGCCGCCCTCAGCGGGTCATTCGCGGAAGAAGGAACCACCAGCGCCCCTGTATTGTCGGCGAGTTGCGTCCCGTAGAAGTTGGCTTGCAGCAGGTCGAACGTCCCTCCGTCGATGCTGCGGTAGATATTGTAGCTCCTCGCATTCGCATCGAAATTCCACTCGAGACCCACCGTTCCGCCGTTAAAGTCGAGGTCGGCATAGACGCCGGAAATATATCTTCGGACAAGGGTCGGAGCGGACGGAACGGTCGAGGCCCCGGCGGTGGTAAACGCCAGCGGTTCAAAATCACCGGTGATCGACGTGTCGTTGACGACCGCGCGATTCGCGTTGTCCGTCAGCTTTCCCGAGTTCATCGCATTGACGAGACTGACGGTGTATTTCGCCGAGCCCACCAACCCCTGCGGCACAATCGTCAGCTGGGTGAATGCCGCGTTCCATGAAGCGGAGAATGTGATCGGCCCGGCGGTTTTCTTCAACCCCACGTAGGTCACCGTGATGTCGTCGATGACCGTGTTCTGGCCCTTGGGCAGGTCGGTGCGCGTGTACGCGGTTTGCTTTATGGGTTCGGAAAACGCGTAGACGACGTTGAGATTGGTCGGCGATACATCGGCGTTGTTTTCGGGCGAGATTCCGATCACAAACGGACTGACGTTGTCCGACGGCGTCAGCACGAGCCGCTCGGCCGTGACCTGGGTTCGGACCGAGTCATAGACGACATTCGCCGGAAGCGTGAACGCACCCAGCGTCCCGTCCAGCGTCCCGTCCGCGCTTCGCGATTTGACGATGACCGACAGTCCGTTGTCGATATTGTTGAACTGATACATGCCGGTGGCGGACGAGGATGTCTGACCGATCAACACATTGGGGTTGACTGTTGCGTCAAACAACATGACGGTCGCGCTCGCAAGCGGCTGAAGGTTCCGGTCGACGACCTGGCCGACGAGCGACGTGTTGAGATAGGAGATGTCGAGCACCGAGCTCCCGACCATGTCGCTCACCGGAGCGAGCGAATCCCCCGGACTGAGCGACGTGAATTTGATCGTCACGGTCGAGAAGTAGTAATCACGGTACTTCGTGGAGGTCGTCGTCTGACCCGAATTGTACTTGACGAGAGAGACGGTGAACGTGTATGTCCCCGTCGCAACCGACGTCCCGTTGACGATCTGATACTGACCCACCGGGACATTGGCAAACGAATAGGCACCTGCGTCGTCCGACGTGGTGGATTGCACGCCGCCGTCGTACCCGAGGGAGATGACGGCCCCGCTTACAGGAATGCCCGCGATCCGGTTCCGGATCAAGCCCGTGATCGTACCCTTGGGCTGGTACGTGAGAAGCGAAGTCGTGACCGCTTCAATGGGCGTGGACGTTTCCTGCTTGCAACCCGCCACCATTGCAACGGCCATTGCACACAGGAACATGGTTGAGAGATTGACTCGTTTCATCGCTTCTTCCCTCCTTTTTTGTGCGATGATGTGGACTCGCTGTTTGATATCACTTTAGGATCGGTGCAGAAAACTGGAGCGCGACACTTATTCCCTTCACGTTGAAGTCGAGGTCCGACCTCGTCGGCAACAGCGTCGTCCCGAACGAGTACCGTGCCTCAAGCCCGACGGTTGACCCCGACATTCCCCCCGCGGTAATGCCCACAACGCCATGTAATTGACCCAACTGGGTGTTGACTCTCGCCACGCCGATCCGGCTATCGTAGGTCCGTTGTGTATTCAACCACCAATATCCAATCCCCCCTCCTCCGTATACCGAGAGCATGTCAAGGGACTCTCCCACCAACGCCGACCCTCCCACATAGTACATCTGGAGAAAGTTCGTCGAACCATTTTGATTCTGTTTAAGCAGCGTCCCTCCAACCTCACCCTGAAGGGCACCGACATCGTCCATGGCAAGTCGCACGCCCGAAAGGAGAGAGTAGTAGGGCTTGAAATCATTTCCCCGCGGAAGGTTGTAGTTCTTCGCGAGCGTCGTATAAACGTCATTCACCTTCGAGAGGTCCAAACCGGAATACCCGCCATTGACAAAGATTGAAACGTTGGCGGGCCTGCCTCCTCGTTCCACGGTTCCCTGGCGCGCCTGGAGCGCTTGCCTTGAAACGACGCAAAGCATCACGATCAGTGCGCACCGCATGTACCGAATTGTCGTCATATCGCAATTCTCCTCTGTTGTGAGTCGACCGACATTTATCTTCGTTCCTGCTTCGACTGTTTCAGGATTCTCAGATCGGGTCTATCTCATACCGAACGACCGGAAGAATCATGCACCGGGAGTGCGGAGATTCGACATTCAATCGTGGTCCCCCGGGCACGCGAGAGACATCACATCGAGCCAATACGGACCGCAGCCACCGTCCGACCTCCTGCGTCCTGTGGGGGATGTACGCCGGCGCGGTTGTGCTGATTCAGTGATTTGGATTAGAAGTTATCTCAACAACCCAGATCGCGTCACCCTGAACTTTGGGCCGAAGGCCCATCAGCCCCTGGCTGAGTTTCAGGGTCTGATTTGCTTGGGAAATGAGATGCTGAAACAAGTTCAGCATGACGGTAGCTACATTTGAGATAACTTCTAGTCTCTCAATTCGCATTGCGAGAGCTGAGTTCCAAGCTTCCTGGAAGGTGGGGCCGGATTTGCCCGCCAAAAATTGAAGAAGAGGAAAAACACGTTTCGGTTGAGGAACGTCCCCTCCCCATCCATCATTCGGTGGTGAATCTACAAATTCTTTCTTCGAAATGGAATTGTTCTTAATCACGTTCCTTGGCGTCCGCCTCAAGCGATCCCTGGCCGCCCCAGAAGCCGCTCGGCAGCCGAAAAGACGTCTCCTGGCTCGATTTCCTTCATGCATCGGAAGTGTTTTTCGGGACACTCTTTCAAGCCAATATGAGAGCACGGACGACAGGAAAGTCCGTTCCGCTCGAGAACGACGCTGTGGGCACCGCTCGGGAAGAATCCGAATTCTCTGACCGTTGAGCCGAAGATGGCCACGAGTTTCTTCTGCATCGCGTCGGCGATGTGCATCAGCCCCGAGTCGTTCGAGACCACGACGTCGCAGTACTCCATCGCTGCCGCACTTTCGAGCAACGAAAGTTTCCCGGTCCAGTCCGTCACCGCCGCCTCCCCTGCCTCCCGGACAATGACCTCCCGGACCACGGAATTGACCGGGGCGTCGGACGGCCCGCCGAAAATAAATACCTTCGCACCGATCGTGCGCGCCGCCCTGCTCCCGATTTCTCCGTATCGCTCTGCAGGCCAGCGCTTCGTCCCGTGCCGCGACGACGGACAGAGACCGACGACCGTCTCGAATTCGTTCAGCTTGACCGGAGCCATCATGCCGCTCACCCGGAACAGCACTTCATCCGGAATGTGCAGTTCGGTTCCGCCTCCGTCGGAGGCGATGCCGAACGCCGAAAGCGGCTCGATGTATCGGTCGGGGACCGATACCGAGGAGCCGTAGAAGTTCTTCTTGAGCCGCACGAGCACCGCGCGTTCGACGATTCTCTTGTCGACCGCCACGACCTTTTCCCCCTTCCCCAAAGATCGGAGATATCTGCTCCGGAGACTGTTGTGAATATCGACAATCAAATCGTACCGTTCGCGCCGAAGTCTCGATTTGAGGCGTCTCAGCCCTGCAAACCCCTCGGCCGGGTTGAATTCATAGGTGAAATTCAGGTTGGGATTGAACTTGACCAGCTCCGCATATTCGGACTTTGTCACGAAGTCGATCTGTGAGGCGGTGAATTTTGCCCGAAGGACGCGAAGGAGGGGACTTGCGAGGACAATGTCTCCCACGGAACTGAAACGGATGACCAACACTTTCGCCGGGGGAACCATTTGTATCAAAGTAGCATTTATTCCATGGAGCCGCAACGCGCATCCTCGCGCGTTCCCTCACGCCGCAGAGCGGATTGCTGGCGGCGGTCATGATCTGTTGCAAATGCGGAGGCCAGCGTTTATATTCAATTTCACCGTGGGGAGCATCCTATGACAAGATCCAAAACTGTCGGCGAACTCCGAAGCCAGGGCTACAGTGTCGTCCCGGTGAAGGAAGAGATCCGCTCGAACCTGATCCGCAAGCTCCAATCGGGAGAGCCGCTCTTTGCGGGTATCGTCGGCTATGAAAAGACCGTCGTCCCCGCGCTTGTCAATGCGCTGCTGGCGCGTCATGATATTCTTCTCCTCGGACTTCGCGGCCAGGCAAAATCGCGGATCGTCCGGCTGCTTCCCTCCTTGCTTGACGAATCGATTCCGGCGATCAAGGGATGCGAGATTAACGACAACCCGTACAAGCCGGTCTGCAAGCGATGCGTCGACCTCGTGAGCCAATTCGGGGAAGATGTGGAGATCGAGTGGCTTCCCCGAAGCCAGCGGTTCTCCGAAAAGCTCGCGACACCGGACGTGACGATCGCCGACCTCATCGGCGACATCGACCCCATCAAAGCGGCAACCCAGCGATTGCACTACGCACACGAAGGAGCCATTCATTACGGCATCATCCCTCGTACCAATCGTGGCATATTCGCCATCAACGAACTTCCGGACCTCCAGCCGCGCATCCAGGTCGGGTTGTTCAACATCATGGAAGAAAAAGACATTCAGATTCGGGGCTTCAACGTGCGGATTCCGCTCGACGTCATGATCGTCTTCACCGCGAACCCCGAGGATTACACCAACCGGGGAAATCTCATTACGCCGCTGAAGGATCGCATCG
Source organism: Bacteroidota bacterium (assembly GCA_035499415.1). Lineage (GTDB taxonomy): Bacteria > Bacteroidota > Ignavibacteria > UBA10030 > UBA10030 > DATJYV01. The sequence goes on along the minus strand of DATJYV010000213.1, from coordinate 2,410 downwards.
ACTCCCAGATCCTCACACATTACCCCCGCTCGATCGAGGACTCCATCCGCATCACGGAACAAGAGGCCTGGACGCACAGGGACGGCCGTAACCTCAAAGTCCCGCAGTATTTCCGCGAGATCATCGAACAAATCGCGTTCGAAGCGAGGAAAAGCGAGTTTGTCGACCAAAAGTCCGGCGTGAGCGCGCGCCTGACAATCGCGTCCATGGAGAATCTCATCAGCAACGCTGAGCGCCGCGCGATCATCCTTAACGACCCCTGCGTCGTTCCGCGCATCTGTGACCTCCCGCATGCTCTGCCCGGAATGACGGGCAAGATCGAGCTCGTCTTCGAAGGAGAACAGGAGGGTTCGGTGAAGGTCAGCAAGGCGTTGATCGGCAAGGCGGTTCGCGCTGTGTTCCAGAACTATTTTCCCGACCCGCTGCAGCGCAAGCCCAAGGAAAGGGGGGAAACGGCGCGCCACACCGACGATTCCGAGTACTCAAAAATCGTGGGATGGTTTGAGTCGGGAAACGTCGTGGAGGTGGGGGATGACATGCCGCTCGAGGCCTATTCGCGCGAACTTGACCGCGTGAAGGGACTGAAGGAAGTAACGAAGAAACATTTGAAATTGAACGAGACGGATAAGTATGAACTGGCGTCGGCGATGGAGTTCGTCCTCGACGCGCTTCATCAATGCTCGAAGATTGCGAAGGAAGACGTCGACCACATCACGACGTACAAGGACCTCGTCGGAAGTATTTTTACGAGCCGCGGGAAACAGATGGAGGAGGAGATGTGAGAAGGAAGCTTACAGCTGTCAGCAGTCGGCTTTCAGCAAGAGCCCCGAGAGAGAGGCGATTCGCGAGAATTGCTTTCGCACATCATCCCTTTTGTCGCTGATCGCTGAACGCTTGCAGCTGATCGCTCAATCATAGGACATCCCACGTAATGCGTACCCGTTATTCCCAGTGGACTGAGGACTCTCTTACCGACGAACAGCGGCTGGAGAGCATGATACAGCTCTTCAGCTATCTCATGGTCAAATCGAGCGGCGACGTGAACGAGGCGCTGGAATGGCTCAAGCAGCTCGCCGAGCGGTACGGCATCTTCGATGAATCGTTGACCATGCAGGAGCTCATCGAGAAGCTCAAGGAGATGGGGATTCTCGAGGAGGTCAACGGCGAATTGACGCTCACGACGCGCGGCGTCCAGCGCATAAGGCAGGACGCTCTGCGTGAGGTCTTTTCATCGCTGAAGAAAGCGCCGGGGGGAAATCACGAGACGCCCAACACCGGCCAGGGAGTCGACCGGTTGAGCGAAACAAAGAAATGGTCCTTCGGCGAAATGCCGACGAACATCGACCTGACATCCACGTTGACGAACGCGTTCAAGAGGGATGGGATCGATGATTTTGTCCTGAAGGAAGAAGACCTCGAGGTGTATGAAACCGAGCATCAGACGACCTGCGCGACAGTCCTGATGCTTGACATCAGCCACAGCATGATCCTGTACGGTGAGGACCGGATCACACCGGCCAAGCAGGTGGCGCTGGCGCTGGCAGAGCTCATCCGTATCAAGTTCCCCAAGGATTACCTGGCACTGGTGGTGTTCGGCGACGAGGCCAAGCTCGTCAGTCTCAATGAACTTCCATTCCTGAACGTGGGACCGTTCCATACGAATACCCGCGCAGGCCTCCAACTCGCCCGAAGTCTGCTGCGCCGGAACGGAAATGTGAACAAACAAATATTTATGGTGACGGATGGAAAACCGTCTGCGATCTTCGACGACGCCGGCCGGCTTTATAAGAACTCGTTCGGCCTCGACCCTCGCATCGTGAACAAGACCCTCGACGAAGCCGTCCAATGCCGCCGGGAAAAGGTCACGGTCAGCACCTTCATGGTCGCCCAGGACCCGTACCTGATCAATTTCGTCGAGGAATTTACCAGGGCAAATCAAGGGCGCGCGTACTATTCTTCCTTGAACAATCTGGGGGAATTCATTTTCGTCGACTACCTGAAGAATCGACGGAGAAGAATTCAGTCGAACCGATAATCCGTTTCAATATCCGAGCCCATCAGGAAGTGCGTCGCCTGACTCCCTCCCCGGCTTCTGTGGCTTAGTCGCAGCCACGAATCCGAGGATTTCCTCGAAATTCCGACCTTTCTCTCATCCTTTTTTTTTCTTCACTAAACCTTTGCCTCGCGGGGATGTCGAACACTATTCGTAGTCCGGTCGATCATTCTCATCCACAATAATCAGGAGAGCACGTTATGGGTCAACAGCAGCTTCTTCTTATCATCCTCGGCGTGATCATCGTCGGTATCGCGATCGCCGTCGGTCTGAGCTTGTTCAGCGCTCAGAGCATCCAGTCCAATAAGGACGCGATGATCAACGACCTGAACAACATCGCCGCCAATGCATACCAGT
>DATJYV010000212.1:0-14621 GCA_035499415.1 Bacteroidota bacterium | reverse complement strand
AAGCGCGGTCTTCGCGTTGCAGTCTTTTTCCGTGAATTACTAGAGCACATCCGGTTTGGAAAGGCGGGGAGGTGGCGTGCGCTGCGAGCATTGATCGATTCTGAAAACGAAACCCATGCATTTTCCCCCTGTTCATCCCGTCCCTTTGTCTCAGTCATCCTTCCGACGTTTGAGAGAGTCGATTGTCTCATAGGTGCGCTGAAAGGACTCTTGCGACAATCCTACAGGAATTTCGAGGTCATCGTTGTCGACCAGAGCAGGACGAAGGACGCTCGCAAAGAACGATTCTATCACCGAGCGGGAAAACGATTGGCCGTTCTGCGACCATCGCGGGCAAATCGCTCATTCGCGAAGAACGTTGGCGCAAACGAAGCACGAGGGGAGATTCTTCTCTTCTGTGACGACGACATCAGCGTGCCGGATGACTTGATTCAGAAGCACGTCGCGGCGTATCACGATCATCGGGTTGGCGGCGTCTCGTGCCGGGTTGTCCAGGATCACACCACCGATACCGATCTAAAGCATATTCTCAGAGTGACGTCTTACGGTCGGTCGATTGCGGGCTTTGAATCGAATTCAACGCAGTTCGTGGATACGCTTGTGGGAGCGAACATGTCGGTCCTTCGGAGCGCATGGGATGTCTTGGGTGGGTTTGACGCAACGTTGAAGGAAACATCGGAGTTTGAAGAGCCGGACTTGTCTGTGCGCGTGAGACGACTTGGATACAAGGTTCTTTTTACAAATGCGACTACCGTCTACCATATTCCCCAACCGGATGGCAACGACGACCGCAAAAGTCGAAATCCGGCCCAGCACTATCGCGCATTTCATCACAATGAGATAATCTACTTTCTCAAGAACCATTCGCGCCTCAAACTGACCCTGGTTATCCCATTTTGCCTGTTGCGGACGGTAAAACAGACCATTAAGTTTCGAATGAGCTTCCGTGAATCACTATACGTCATCGGGGGAGTGTTCGAAGGCTTCAAAACGTACTACCAAATCTATCGTTAACAGAAGAAAGTCATCCCGTGAGTGCGGAGTTCGCGTTTGGGAAGCTGGCCGATTGACCAGGAGATTTCTTCGGTGAATTGATTACAAATCTTCCGGAAAAGGGTCTCGTGGAGAGGATTGATCGCAGGTTGGTTCGACGAGAACAAACACACGTTGTAAACCTGAACCCACACCACTTCCTTGTTGCGCAATATGACGACGAATTCCGGAGGATCTGTCAGAGGGGGAATATCATTTTTCCGGACGGAGTCGATATCAGATTGGCAAGCCTGCTCAATTCTTCTCCTATACGTAATCGTTACACGGGAATAGGCGTCATGGTAGAAATCCCTTCGCTCGCCGTCCGACATTCTGTTTGCCGCTCTCGGAACGCCATGGGAGGAACAGTGGATCGATCGCTACCGTTCAACGCTCGGCGATCCAAACTTAATGGGAGTCGCAAGATCATTCAACGTCCTCGACAGGAGGTTTTCGCGTGCCCCTCGATGGATGCGTGTGGCTGGATTCGAATCGCTCACCAGGCATTGGAGTGAGCCGTGAGGGCTTTCCCGGCGATATCTTGCGGGCATTCCTCAATTCATCGCAGTCGTTCTTGCGATGCGTCTCGGGATCAGGGGAATTAAGTCATCTCCATGAAACGAGAGATTCTCGCCCTGGCTTTGTTGTCCGCCACCGCCGTTCTTCTGCCTTCGCTCTTGCCGGCTCAAGGCAAGGCGTTCCTGGTCAGTGCCCATCCATCCGAGCTTGTCGTCGATTATTATCCTCTGCCCCACCGAACTGAGCATGTTCAGCTTGGCGGTCTGAACTACACGGGCTTTGCCGACGCGGAGGTCGGTATCGCGGCGACGAGCCCCGCAGCAGGCCTCCCTCTCGAGACCTTCATTATCGGAATTCCCCCGGAAGGAACGCCGAAGGTGGACCTTGTGAGCACGACGTCCGAGTCCCAGCCCAACGTTCTTCTCGCCAGACCTTCCGCGTTTTCCGCGCCGATTGCAAAAGGGAATCTTCCCACAAAAACATTTGTCCCCGTGACGAATGCTGCGAACGGAAGCACGGGACGTCCCTCCGTCCGGATTTCCCGCATCACCATGTTCAGGTATCAGCGGATCGCCGTCGTCGAATTCCAGCCGTACCAGTACAACCCTTCCGCCCGCACGTTGACGAGATTCACCTCCGCGCGCATCCGGATAACGCTCCCGGCGAACGCACAAGTATCTGCGGTCGCGGACCCGCATTTCGAATCCGCTTACAAGTCCGCCATCCTCAACTACAGCCAGGCAAAAAACTGGCGGGTGCGACCGCAGATTCCACCTCTCCCGATGTCCCGACAACGGACAAGCGGCGGAGGCCCGAACTACGAATGGTTCAATCCCGGCCAGCAGTACTACCGGATGAAAATCGCCGCCGACGGAATCTATCCGATCACCTACGCCGACATCCAGAAGCTGAACATTGTGCCGGAGAGCGTCGACCCTCGACGGATCGAGGTCTTCTATAAAGGAATCTCACTGTCGCTCTACGTCGTCGGCGGGGCGGACGGTCAATTCAACCCAAACGACACCGTCGAGTTTTACGGGAGCCGGCTCTATGACGCTCCGGGTGTTGCAAACCAGTACAGCGACACGAGCGTCTATTGGGTGACGTTCACGGGACAGAACGGCAAAAGGGCCGAGGTCGACTCGACACTCGCGACGCAACAGATTGTCACACCCGATTACTTCAATCCCACCGTGCACGTCGAGCAGAATAAATCGTATTACTACGGTGATGAAGGACTTCCGAATAACAATCAAACGGAACAGACGCCGGGGGAAGGTTGGTACTGGAATACGCTCCTGGCGGGGAACAGCAGCACATACAACACGTCACTCGATAATCTCTACACCACCGGGAGCCCCCCGTTTCAGGTGACCGTGAAGGTCCACAGTTCGGTGTATAACCAGGCGACTCCGAATCAGATTCTCACCATCGCCGTGAACGGGACGGTGGTGGGGACGGATTCGCTCGCCGGATACGACGATAGAGCGTTGGTCGCGGGCGGGTCGGTTTCCCTTTTGAAGTCGGGAACCAATCCGGTGAAGCTCAGCTCGATCAAGACGGCGGCCACGCTCACGGATATTCTTGTCGACTGGGTGGAGCTCAGTTATCCCCGCCAGTTCAAGGTAAAAAGCGACACCTTGCTCTTCCTGCCGGACAGACTCACGCCAGGGCAGATTGCAAAGTTCGCGATCGGGACGTTCACGAATGACACGATTTCGGTCTATCGTCTCGATACACTCGGCGGAATTGAAAAGGTATTCCGGCAGCCGCCGAAGCTGAGTGGTTCGACGTACACCGTGACCTTCACGGACACGATTGCTGCGCAGCGCCGGTATCTGCTGGTAACACGGGCCAAAAAGTGGCAACTGCCCGCTCTCGTCCCGAAGACGTTCCAAAACCTGCGATCGACATCGCTGGGGGCGGATTACCTCATCGTGGCCGCCGCTCCGTTCATGAACGACGCACAACGGCTTGCGACGTACCGCACCCAGACCGGCGTCGGGAGAACGAAGGTCGTGCAGATCGATGATATCCAGGATGAGTTCGGGTTCGGTTTCTTCGACCCGGTCGCGATCCGCCGTTTTGTCCTCGCGGCGGATTCACTTTGGGCGCCCCCGATGCCCTCGTATCTCCTGTTCATCGGCGACGCGAGCTGGGACTACAAGAATTTCATGGCCGGCACCGGCCAGAATTTTGTGCCGTCGTACGGCAATCCGGTTTCGGACGAGTACTACGGTTCCTCCAGTTCCGATGAATTTCTCCCGACGAAGTTCATCGGGAGAATCCCGTGCACGACGGTCGACGAGTCGGCGGCGGCGGTGGACCGAATCATCGCGTACGAATCGACGCCGGCGGACATCTGGAACAAACGGTACCTGTTCATCTCCGGCGGATTCGATTCGACGGAAACTTTGACGTTCAGCCAGTTCTGCGATAATCTGATCAGTCAGTACATCACGCCTTCGCCGCTCGCGGGCATTCCCGGCCGGATATACAGAACCATTACAGAGATCATTACCTCCCAGGAAACGGACGCAGAGAACGCCGTCATCAACCAGGGCGCGGTCTGGATTGATTACTACGGCCACGGCGGAACCGATACCTGGGGAAACGGGATCAACAGTCCGAACCAGCTGGAAAATTCGGAAGGCAAGCGGCATGTCATTTCGGACATATCATGCAGTACGGCGCGCTTTGCGGAGCCGGAGGTCGAATCGTTCGGGGAGGAGATGTATTTCGGCGATGCCGGAGGAGCGATCGCGTATCTCGGCAGCGCGGGGTTCGGATTTGAAACGCCGCTGCAGGTCATCGCCCAGTCGATCTACCAGCAGATGTCGGTCGACTCGATCCGCGAGGTCGGACGCCTGATGCTTGGCGCGAAGCTGAGCTTGTGGAAGACCGGCACCGGCTCCGTCGTGACCCAGGAGGCGCTGCAGCAATACACGCTGCTGGGAGACCCGGCGCTGAAGCTTGCCGTTCCGGAGGAGCCCGACTTTGCCGTCTCGGCAAACCAGATCACTTCCAATCCTCCCATCCCGTCGGAGTCGGACAAATCGGTTGTCGTCTCTGCCGTTGTTTCGAACTACGGCCTGGAAGGGAAAGACTCCGTAGAAGTACGGGTCGACCACCAGTTCCAGAACCAGACGGAGACGGTGCTCGACAATCGTCTCCCCTCGGTTGCCTCACTCGATACCCTCTCGTTCACGTCGACAACGTTTACGAAAGGGGGCGTGCACAAGATCACGGTTTCTGTCGACCCCGGAGGGACGCTCAACGAAATAACAAAGGCGAACAACACTGCCCAGTTTCTTCTCTACGTGAATTCGGCGAGCATCTTTCCGGTCTCGCCATCATCTTCGGCGTCGCTCCACAGCGACAGCGTGGTCCTCACCCTGCAGAACGCTGCGCCTTCGATGCAATCGTGGAATCTTGCGGTGGAGGTCGACACATCTTCAGGTTTTCTGAGTCCGGCGCGGTTGAAAATATCGAATGTGCCTCAGGGCGTGGTGGCGACATCCGCCGTCGTTCCGCCGGGCACCTTGAGGGATTCCACGTTGTACTACTGGAGGGGGAGGTTTGTGGGCCAGGGGGACTCGACGAATTGGGTGCAGGGTTACTTCCTCACCGATAATAATTTCCGGGAGCAATGGATCCAGGATCGTTCAGCGCTCTTTCTCACAAACTCGAACGCCGAGCTCATCGTTCGCGACACCGTGAGTCTCGACAAGCACACGTCTGCCGCAATGGCATATTCCGCCGGCTTCAACGACGGCAACAGCGTTTTGATCACTCTCGGGAATGTGAATATAGAACAGGGGTTTGCAAACCGCGGGTACAACGTGGCGGTGATCAACCAATTTTCCGGCATTATGGAGTCGTTTGGCGCGTTCAGCATCTATAGCCTTTCCGGGGACACGACGCTTTCGCTCCCGTTGATCAATTTTTTGAATGCCATTCCCTACGGCCGGAGAGTCATCATGGCTATCTGGGATGAAGGATACCAGGGTAAATCGGAGGGACTCAACGAGGCGATTGAAGCGTGCGGGAGCCATCTCATTCGCACGTTGGGGTTCCGCGGCTCGTGGGCGCTCATTGGATGGAAGGGGGCGCCGATTGGAAGCGTTCCGGAAGCGATCAAGAATTCGGGCGGGGGTCCAGTCACTGTTACGGACACGCTCCTGTTCGAAGCGGTCGACGGCTCGATGGTGACGGGGCCGATCGGCCCTGCGGCCCGATGGAAATCCATCGGCATGACGGTTGATACGACGACCGCGGGGACTCACGTAACGACCGAAATTATCCGCACGAAGAAGGATGGCGGAGTCGACACGCTTCGGAATATCGTGCCGGGCCAAAGTCTTCTCTCGATCCTGCCGGCAAGCACGGCCGCATCGATTCAGCTGAAGGTCGACCTGCAAAGCGACTCTCTCGGCCTTTCACCGCGTCTCACGCGATGGTGGGTTGATTTCGACCCGCCGCCGGAGCTCGCGGTCAATTACCGGTCGATCTCCCTTTCGGGCGATTCACTGCTTCAGGGGACTCCGCTCTCGGCGCACGTCGACATATTCAATATCGGAGCGGGAAGGGCGGACGGCGTCATGGTCAAGACGTCGTTGATCAATCTCCCGACAGGCGTGACGGATGTCGATACCGTCACTGTCCCGACGATCGCTCCCCATTCGTCGGCCGGCATCGACCAATCGTTCCAAACGCTGCGTCATGTCGGCGGGAACAATCTCGTCGTCCAGGTCGACCCGGCGCTTTTGCAGCCGGAAACCTTCCAGGGGAACAACATTTACTCTCTTCCCTTCACCGTGCGCACCGACACGATTCCCCCCTCCTTTACTGTCACGTTCGACGGCTCCACGGTGTACGAGGGGGATTATGTTTCCAGCCAGCCCACAATTGTGGTCCGCGTCTCCGACAACAACATCCAGTCGATCACGGACCCGTCGAGTGTCAACCTCACGCTCGATAATCGGCGTGTGACTCTGGGGAACAATCCCGACAGCCTGTTCTCGCCGGCTTCGGGATCGCAGAATGCGGTCGTAACCTACCGGCCTCAACTTGCCACCGGCGACCACGACCTGCTGGTCCAGGTCTCCGATGTGGCGGGGAATTTGGCGGACACAAGCGCATTTCACGTCACGTTTAAAGTCCAGACGGAATCGGCAATCCTGGACGTCTATAACTTCCCCAATCCGTTCAGCCGCGACACGCGGTTTACGTTCAATCTTGTCGGTTCAAAAGTTCCGGACCGTCTCGCCATCAGAATTTACACCGTCGCGGGGAGATTGGTTCAGGAGATCGTCGTCTCGGGAAGCGACCTTCGCGTAGGATTCAACGCGATCTCATGGGACGGGAGGGATAGGGATGGGAACGTGCTTGCGAACGGGGTCTACTTCTATAAGGTGGGAATGAGCGTGGACGGAAAATCCTCGGACGTAATTCAGAAGCTTGCGAAGGTGAGATGAGGGGGAGAAATGAGAAAAGTGATGAGTGAAGAGTGAAAAGGGGGGGAAGGGGATGGCGGGTTAGAAATGACGGCGGCGGTCACTCATGGACCCCCGTTCCCTGCGTTAGCTCACCCCCAACGACTCTCATCACCCACATTTCAGCTGGTCCACTTTCATCTGTCACATAGCCGGTAACTTGTTGATTGCTTGGTCTCCACGCAGAGCGCAGAGACAGGGATATCCGTGGAGACATTGCCTTCCTGGTTCCGGCGCCTGCCTGCGCAGAATGCGGGCATGCGGGCTCCCGCGTCGGAACGATAGTTTCTTAAGACGTTGACCCTGCGCTTACGGCGCTCCTACCACGTCACCTTGCTTTTCTTTCTTGCTTCATCCACATCCCCCTGATTCCAGTTTGCGCTCGTGTGTTTGTCGCAGAGTGCAAGCGGATACTTTGAGTTGATGATTTCCGTCTCCTTGTTCGGACAGAATTCGCGGGCTTTTTTCTTCGTGTCCACGCAAATCGTGTCGGTCTCGATTCCGTCCGGCTGTGTGAAATATTCCTGCTGAAGCCCGATCACCGGGTCTTCATACGTGTATTGCAAAAAGCGACCGATCATCGGCGCTGCGGCGCGGCCGCCTTGTCCGTCCGAGCTTCCGAATTTTATCCTCCCGTCGTCAAATCCCACCCAAACGCCGGCCACCAACTGCGGCGTGAACCCGACAAACCACGCGTCCCCGTAATCATTCGTCGTTCCGGTTTTTCCCGCCGCCTGTCCGGTGTAAAACGACCGGATAGCCCGATACGCCGTTCCGCCGTTCACGACACCTTTGAGCAGATCGGTCATCAGATACGCGGTCTCCTTGCTCAGCACCTCGTGCTTCTCCGGCTCATTCTCCTCGATGACATTTCCGTCCTTGTCTTCAATCCGCAGTATGGCGATCGGATTTACCAGAACCCCTTCGTTGGGAAAGACGCCGAACGACGACGTAAGCTCCAGCGGTGAAACCTCCACCGACCCGAGCGCGATCGATTCATAGGGGGGGATCGGCGAATGGATCCCCATCCGATGCGCGTACTCTGCGACCTGCTTGGCGGGAGCGATCTCCAGGATTGCCCGCACCGCGATCAAGTTGATCGACTCCTTGACGGCCTCGCGAAGCGTGTATTTTCCCCCGATGGACTTGTCGAAATTCTCGGGTGTCCACCGTGTCCCGTCGGGCATCGGAATTGTGACGGGAAGGTTCCACAGCTCGTAGCAGGGGGGATAGCCGTTGTCGAGCGCCACGGTGTAGACGAACGGCTTGAACGCTGAGCCCGGCTGCCGCCGGATCTGCGTTACGTGGTTGAGTCCGTACTTGAATTGCCGGAAATTGCGCCCTCCCACCATCGAAAGGATGTGCCCGTTGTGCGGGTCGATGACCACAAAACCGACTTCGATCGTCTGCGCCACGCGTTTCACCGAATCGACGAACGCAGGATTGGAACGGTACGCTTCGAGGATGCTGTCGCGCATCGTCGCATTACGCGCTTTTCGGTATGGCTCGGTATCGTGGATCATCTTGTCCACGTCGTCTTTCAGGATCTCCGGCCGTGCCTTCCAATCGAACGTCGAATCGAATCCCCGCTGAAAAACGTTGAGATGCTCCTCGATCGCCCGAATGGCATTCTTCTGCATCCGGCTGTCGAGGGTCGTATAGACCTGCAATCCGTCACGGTAGATGTCGAATCCATACTTCTCGGCCTTCGTCAGGAGCAATCTCCGGATCCATTCGACGTAGTGAGGAGCGATGCCGGTCCGGAATTCGTTCTCCGTCACGCGGATGTTCAGCGAGTCTCTTCTCACCAGATCGGCAGAATCGGGGGAAAGAATTCCGTCCTTCACCATCTGCCCGAGCACGATGTCGCGGCGTCGCAGGCTTCGGTCGAGGTGATTGACCGGGTCGTAGTAGCTCGGGCCCTTCAGCATGCCGACCAGCATCGTGTACTCCCCCATGCGTAGGTCGGACGCCGGTTTCCCGAAATATGTCTGTGCGGCGGATTCGATGCCGTACGCCTGGCGACCGAAGAAGGCAACGTTCAGGTACAACTCGAGAATTTCGTCCTTCGTGAAGTTTCTCTCGATCTGCACCGAGGTGACAAGCTCGCGGAATTTTCTTGTGATTTTATCCAGGACGTTCCGGTCCGGTTTGAGATACATGTTCCGCGCGAGTTGCTGCGTAATGGTGCTCGCTCCTTCGCGGATACTGAAGGTGGCGACGTTTTTCACGAGCGCCTTGAACACGCGCGTCAGATGAATGCCCCAGTGATGGTAGAACTGTTTGTCCTCCGTGGAAATGAGCGCCTGGACGAGGCCGGGGGGAAGCTTGTCGAGAGAGATGCGCGTGCGGTTCTTGATGGCGAACTGGTCGAGCACTTCGCCGTCGACCGAATAGATCTTCGTCGCAAGTTCCGGCCGGGGATTCTCCAGCTTCTCGAGGGGTGGAAGGCCGGAGGCGATGTAAAAACCGTACCACGTGATGAACACCGCGGCGATTGCAATGCCGACCCATACCATCAGCACCTGATTCCGCGTCAAACCCTTCATGCGCTGGATCAGTTTTCGCCGGAATTCGGGGTCGTTGAAGTATCGCTCCATTTCTTCGGAGCTGTAGCTATCTTTGGCCATGGGTCAACGGTTCCAGCGTTTGAGCATCAGGGATCTTCCGTCGAACACCGCATACGTGTGCTCCGTGATCCAGTCTCCCAGGTTTATGTAGGTCCCGGACTGGAACTTGTGCATGTGAGAAGCGTGGTTGTGTCCCATGACGACGAAATCGTACCCCTCCCCGATTTTTCGCTCCGCGAATTCGACCATGTCGTTTCCTTCGTAGACACGCTTGCCGGTGTACGCGCGGCTCTTGCGGGATGACCAGCGCGCGAGCCAGCTCGCGAGGTCGGGGTGGACGAGGGAAAAGAGGGAAATGTTCGTCCGATTCCGGAGAACGCGCTTGAGGATCCGGTAGCCGGTGTCGTTCTTCAGCAAACCGTCCCCGTGATGAATGTAGAATCGCTTCCCGCCGATGACGCGCTCGACTGGATCGGGGAAGAGCGCGATGCCGAGCTCTTCGCTCAGATAGTTTTTCATCCAGAAATCGTGATTGCCGGCGAGGTAGGAGACGCCGATGCCGCTGTCGGTCAGCTCCGCGAGCTTCCCGAGAAGCCGGACGTAGCCCTTGGGGACGACCGAGCGGTACTCGAACCAATAGTCGAACAGGTCGCCGACGATGAATAGTTCCCGCGCATCGGCCCGAATCGATTCGAGAAAACGCACCAGGAGCGATTCCTTCCTGCGGTCGTCCTCGCGGGAGCCCAGACCGAGATGGACGTCGGAGAAGAAGTATGTTTTTTTTCTGTCACGCCGCTTCGCGGAAAGCATTTAATCACGGAGGTAAAATCGTCCTTAGATACCGAAAAAACGGAGGAAATGCAACGAGGCCTCACGCCAGGGGCCATCTCATTTGACGACCGGAACACAGTTTTTGTTCATGTTCTTCTCGCATGGTTCCCTCCTGGGGCTCAACGCAGAAAGCGGTGACAGATGAGCCGTATGTGAACTCATTCCGTCAAAGGAATATCACGGGGATGTTTTGAATCGCTCCAGATTTTTCCTATATTTTTCCCCCGTTGAACCATGACAGACCTCGCGTGAAATTCCGCCTCGCCTCCGCTCTCCTGCTCGTTCTTATTTTTCCGGGTTGCATCCAGTCGATTGCCATTCACTCCGTCGGGGGGATTCTCGATTTCGGGTTTCAGGCATTCAACGAAGAATCCGACCTGGAGATCGGAAGGTCCGCGCTGGCGTCGAACCTCAAGCTCGTCGAGGCGTTGATCAAGGCGGACCCGGGGAACGAAAAGCTCATGCTGTATGCGGCGCAGGGATTTGATGCGTACGCCCTGGCCTTTGCGGAGGATGACAGTGCCCAGCGGGCGCGTGCTCTGTACGCGAGAGCGAAAGAATACGGGCTTGAAGCGCTGGAAAAACGGGGAGTTCCACGGGCGAAGGTCGACGGGGATGAGGCGGGGCTTCGTCAAGCCCTGGGAGAGCTCTCGATTGACGATGTTCCGGCCGTGTTCTGGACCGCGTTGAGTTGGGGAAGTTATATCAACGTCAGCCGGGATCAAACTTCTGCCGTCGCCGACCTTCCGAACGTGAAGGCGATGATGGAATTTGTGATGTCGAAGGATTCGACGTACTACTATGGCGGCGCCCCCCTTTTCTTCGGGACGGTCGAGGCCATTACGCCTCAGGCGCTCGGCGGAAAGCCCGAGCGGGCAAGAGACTTTTTCGAGCGGGCGCTGGCGATCAACGGCGGAAAGTTCCTTCTCACCTACGTGTACTACGCGAAAACCTATTGTGTGCAGACGCTTCATCAGGAAATGTTCGATAGCCTGTTGAACAAAGTCGACCAAGCATCGATCGACGTCCTTCCTGAGGCGCGATTTGCGAACGCAGTGGCGAAGCAGAAATCCAAAGCCCTTCGGGCGCGCGAAAGCGAACTCTTTTGAAATAAGCATTCAGGAGATTCAGTGAAGAACAATCTCGCAATTCTGGCCATGCTCTGTGCGATCGCCGCTCCGGCCTCCGGCCAACAATACACGGTGAAGTTTGCCACGCTCGCTCCGGAAGGGAGTACCTGGATGAACGTGATGAGGGAGTACGACGCGGCGATCCGGAAAGAGAGCGGGGGACGGTTGGGGTTCCGGATCTATCCGGGAGGCCAGCAGGGGGATGAGAAAGGGATGCTGAGGAAGATTCGAATCGGCCAGCTTCAGAGCGCGGGGTTTACGGGCGTGGGGATGGGGGAGATTGCAACGAAGACGCGAATACTTGACACCCCGTTCCTGGCGAGGACGGATGCCGAGGTCGACCACATGTATGATGTGTTCGGAAAAGAGCTTGAATCGGCGCTGGGCGACGGAGGGTTCGTCCTTCTCGGCTGGGCGGACCTCGGATTTGTCTACGTCTTCACGAACAGTCCTGTCAAGAAACCAGAGGATTTGCAGGGAATCAAAATGTGGACGTGGGAGGGAGACCCGATCGCGGAAACCGCATTTGGTGAGCTGCACATGCACCCCATCCCGTTGTCCATCGAGAACGTGATGACTTCCCTTCAAACGGGACTGATCGATGCGTTCTACACGACGCCGTACGCTGCAATCGAACTGCAGTGGTTTACGCGCGTGAAGTATATGGTGGACGTCCCTCTCGCCGATGCTTCCGGTTCCGTTCTCATATCAAAAAAGTTTTTCGACAGCATGCCCGCAGACCTGCAGGAAATACTCGTTCGGAACGGAAAAAAATTCATGGCGGAACTTGTTGCAGCCAACAGGAAGGACAACGCGTCGTCCATCGACGAGTTTAAGAAGCGCGGGATCACCATCCTGAAGGTTGACGAGAGCGAATTGAATCAATTCGTCGATGTCGGGGAGACGACTCGTATGAAGCTTGTTGGAAAACTCTTCCCCCGGGATTTTGTCCAGCGCGTAGAGAAGGAGCTCGCCGACTTCCGGAAAACGGAAAAGGGATCCAGGTGAATTTCGTCAGAAGAATTGACGGGATTCTCAACAAGTTCGAGGCCTATTTCCTGATCGGGTTCCTCGGCCTTCTCGTCGTCCTCGCGTTCCTGCAAGTTGTCCTGCGTGACATTTTCTCCGCCGGATTCCTCTGGGCGGACATCCTCCTGCGTCACTTGATGCTCTGGATCGGGTTCCTCGGCGCGGCGATTGCCACGAGTGAAAACCGTCACATAAACATTGACGCCTTGCGGAGATTTCTCTCGCCTGCCGCACAGCGGATTGCCGGCGTCTTTACAGACCTCTTTGCATCGGCTGTCTGTGGTTTGCTCGCGAATGCCGCATTGACATTTGTTCGCGATGAGTCGCAGACGAGCAACACGCTCTTCGGAGGAATCCCCGGATGGTGGGGTGAGGTCATCATGCCGATCGGGTTTGCCCTTCTATCCGTCCATTTTGTCCTCCGGGCGATTCTTCGAGCCGAGGGCGAACCGGAAGCCGGACCCGACCTATGAACCCCTGGATTATAGCGGCAGGGATTGCGATCTTTGCCCTTTTCGGGGCACCGCTCTTCACCGTCATCGGCGCGTTCGCTCTTTACGCCTTTTTCAGCGCTGATATCGATACATCCGCCGTCATTATCGACCTCTACAAGATTGCCGAAACCCCCACGCTCGTCGCAGTTCCGCTCTTCACATTTGCCGGTTACGTGCTTGCGGAGAGCAACGCGCCGAAACGAATGGTCAACCTGGCGCGCGCACTCTTCGGGTGGATGCCCGCCGGGCTTGCGATCGTTTCGCTGCTGACATGTGCCTTCTTCACCGCCTTTACCGGCGCATCGGGAGTCACCATCGTGGCCCTCGGCGGACTTTTGTATCCGATACTTCTGAAGGAACAATATCCCGAACAATTCTCCCTCGGACTCGTGACGGCTTCGGGAAGCATCGGGCTGCTGTTTCCTCCGAGCCTGCCGATCATCCTGTTCGGATTCGTGGCGAAGGTCAGCATCGACCAGCTCTTCGTCGCCGGGTTTATCCCCGGAATGCTCCTCATCCTCATCATCTCGCTTTACGCGCTGTGGGTGAGCAACCGCGCAAAGGTGCCCAAGACTCCGTTCGAGTGGGTGAACGTCCGCACGGCGGTACGCGAAGCGGCGTGGGAGATACCGCTTCCCTTCATCGTCGTGGGCGGAATCTACGGCGGTGCTTTCACGGCGACCGAGGCCGCCGCAATCACGGCGTTTTACGCCTTCATCGTCGAGGTCTTCGTCTACCGCGACCTCCATATCGTCCGCGACGTCCCCCGCGTCATGCGGCGAAGTATGCTCCTCGTCGGCGCGATTCTGATGATTCTCGGTTGCGCCCTCGGACTCATGAACTACCTGATCGACCAGCAAGTGCCGCAGAAAATATTCGAAGCGGTTCAGGCGCACGTAACGAGCAAAGTCGAATTCCTGCTCATCCTGAACGCGTTTCTCATTGTCGTCGGCATGATGATGGAAATTTTTTCCGCCATCGTTTCTGTCCCGTTGATTCTTCCGATCGCGCAGAAGTTCCAAATCGACCCCGTCCATCTTGGCATCATCTTCCTGACTAATCTCGAGCTCGGCTATCTGATGCCGCCGATGGGGCTGAACCTTTTTCTCTCAACCCTGCGCTTCGAGAAAACGATCTTCCATCTTTCCCGGGCGGTGATTGGATTTATAGTGCTGGAGGTGATAGCGCTGCTTCTGATCACGTACGTGCCGGATTTGAGTCTCTGGCTGGTTCGCGTGATGGGAACGCAATGAGGGGGAAAGGAGGGGGTGGTCGCCGGGAGTCAGAAGTCAGCAGTCACAAGTCAGATTACAGAAGATGGAAGATGAAGGGGGAAGGTTAAGCGAAAATCGAGAAAGGGCGCAAGGTTTTGGCAATTAGCTATTCGCCGAGAGGCCCAATATTGCCAGGAAACACCCTATCCAAAATAACTTACCGCTCATTCCCACGAGCCAACCGCTAATTTGCCGCCGCTCTCAGCGTGAACCGCGGAATAGCCACGCGAAATTCATCCCCGTTCTT
>DATJYV010000211.1:0-20585 GCA_035499415.1 Bacteroidota bacterium | reverse complement strand
AAAATGTAAAGACCAAAGATATATATTATTAACCAGCCCTTGACATAAAACGATGTAGTTCTCCACTTCCGCAAGTATCTTCTCATGCTAACTATTAAGGCAACTTGCACAGCCGCTAAGCCAAGAAAGAAAATCGCCGGCCTGACGCCCAATCCCCACAGATAATCTACGAGTTGCTTTATCATTGTCACTCCAAATTCTTTGTCATTCATTTAATAACAATAACGCTGGTTACATCGGGTAGGGCAAATGATGTACCCGCCGATGAACCAGATGTGGTAAGCAAAGTGCCGCTCGAGGGAATCTTCTCCATCCGGTTTCCATCGGCATCGTACCCATACTGGTACTGTTGTCCATTTGTCATGTACACCGATACCGGATGATTGTCTATGTCGTAAATCTGGAATGCAACCCCGTGGTAGGAATCAGAAGAGACGTTACCATTGCTGTCGTACTTGAGCGTGTCGGGCGTCCCTGCCGAGTTTGAAATCAGTGTGTCCCTGTTCGTGTTGGGCCGGTACTTGTAGGTCAGATTATCGATCGCGGAGGTTACGCTCCCGTTTCTGACCAGCGAGAGAATGTTCCCGTTTGCATCGTACCCCAACGTCGGCATGTTGTACGAAACCTCGGGTAACCGCCAGGTCGATGTTCGCGGAAGCGCCGTTGTGGTTGGCGTCTTTCACCAATCTCCCGGGAGGTCAATGACTTTTCCTTCCTTGTCAATAGCATGCACATCAAGCACGGGAAGCCTTCGAATATTGAGCAGATACAATGTTGATCCGACTCGAAGAGTGATGGAATCGTTTGCGGTCCATTTTTCAAGCACAAGGGGTGTTTTGGGGTCACTAGGAGTTTCTACTCCTCTGAACAACCTATCAGAGCCGAACGAAAAAACAGACATAAGTTTTGCGTTTTCGACGGGATCGGCGACGATTGAGGACATCCCAGGTGAATATTCTATCCTCTCAACCAATATATCGCGTACTCCGTCGATTATTCTCGATATTACTCGGAATCTGCTTTTCGTTCTCCCCTGCATCGTGGTCAGCGCACCGTACCAGACATGCTCTATTGATAGGTACGTTTGGAAGACAGCTTCCCTCAAGCTATCAGGGATCTCTTGTGCAATTGACTCTTTGGGGGTAAGCAGAAAGAGCCCTACGAAACACCAGAAGAACTTTCTCATAAAAGATTCTTCTCCTTTCTTGATAAGTTCGATTTAGAATGGCGGCCCGCCAACTTCCGACTTGAACGTTCCCCCCGGAACTCGAATCATAAACCGCGGTCAGTCGTCCCGCTTGGTCGTAACTGTAGGTGGTAGCCGCAGGTCTTCCCCCACCCAGTCAAGCCAGCTTTTCCTTGTGATATTGCCCGCAAGGTCGTACGTATATGGGAGCTTCTGATAATTTTGCCCGAAGCCGCTCTCCACCATCCAGGCCACTCTTCCCATATTGTCGTACGAATAGGATGTCCGTATCACCGGTGTGCCCAAGCGGTACGATTCGGAGCACGATAGTTTCCCCTTGATGTTCGTCTGCCCCGACGCGTTCGAGTCGATGCTTAACATATCGCAATAGAATTTCTTCCAAACCAGCGTGCTTGACTTCGGGAAGTTCGTGTTTAAGATTGAAAATGCGACGCGGTTCACGCGGAGAGATGACCCACATCGTCCTCGCTCGCGCGTTACATGGACATCCCGATATGAGCTTGATAAAAAAGCGGACGTGTGGGACGAACTCCCCGTCGCTCCCCCGGGTAAAGTCAATCGGTGGGCCTCCCTGCCGCAATCTTACCAATTCCCGAAATGAATGTCAACTCCAGACGTCACATCTGAACGCGTCGCATCCTTGTGAAGACGCGTTGCGATCGACCG
Source organism: Bacteroidota bacterium (assembly GCA_035499415.1). Taxonomy (GTDB): domain Bacteria; phylum Bacteroidota; class Ignavibacteria; order UBA10030; family UBA10030; genus DATJYV01. Next base: position 18,712 of record DATJYV010000211.1, on the reverse strand, counting down.
ATATCTGAAGAAGCCGCGATTCCCATTTCCGGCTCCTTCATGCACCCCCTCTCGTTGATTCCATCCCCCTTTTTTTGTTAATTGATTCATCGGCGCGTGGTTCCGCCGTCTCGCTTTTTCCTAGTTGGGCACTTCCGCTATGCCGACATCCGAACTGCAAAAAACCTACAACCCGGCCGACGTCGAAGACCGCTGGTATCGCCAGTGGGAATCGAAGGGTTTATTCCACGCCCGCGTGACTCCCGGCAAGAAACCGTACACCGTCGTCATCCCTCCGCCCAACGTCACCGGCATCCTGACGATGGGGCATGTCCTGAACGAGACGATCCAGGACATTCTGGTCCGATGGAAGCGCATGCTGGGATTCGAAGCATGCTGGATTCCGGGAACAGACCACGCCGGAATCGCAACGCAGAACGCGGTTGAAAAATCTCTCGGACGGGAAGGACGGAACCGGCACGACCTCGGCCGCGAGGAATTTGTGAAGCTTGTCTGGAAGTGGCGGGAAGAGTATGGAGGGATGATCATCAAGCAGCTGCGAAAACTCGGGACGTCGTGCGACTGGGAACGCGAACGATTCACGATGGATGAAGGATTGTCGAGGGCCGTGAACGAGGTCTTCGTGCGGCTCTACGAGAAAGGATTGGTCTATCGCGGAAAGTATATCGTCAACTGGTGCCCGTTCCATCAGACGGCGATCAGCGACGACGAGGTGGAAGTGGTGGCGACGAACGGCAATCTCTACTACATCCGGTACGCGGTCGAGGGTTCGAGCGAGCAGGCCATCGTCGCGACGACGCGCCCCGAGACAATTTTGGGCGACACGGCCGTCTGCGTAAATCCCAAGGACGCGCGATACAAGCACCTCGTCGGAAAGACCGCAATCCTTCCCATCGTCGGACGAAAGCTCCCGATCATTGCCGACGAGTATATCGACATGACATTCGGGACCGGGATGATGAAGGTAACGCCGGCGCACGACCCGAACGATTTCATTCTGGGCCAGCGACACGACCTTCCGCAAATAAATATATTTGATGTGACTGCGCACCTGAACGAATCGGCGCCGAAACAGTATGAAGGGATGGACCGGTTCGAGTGCCGGAAACAGCTCATCAGGGACCTCGAGGCGGGAGGGCATCTCGTCAAGATGGAGCATTACACGCACAACGTGGGACGATGTTACCGGTGCGATACGATTGTTGAGCCGTATCTCTCGGACCAGTGGTTCGTCAAAATGAAGCCGCTGGCGGCTCCGGCGCTTCGAGTGGTGTACGAAGGAAAGGTCCGGTTTCATCCTGAACGTTGGCAGAAGGTGTACGAGAACTGGATCATGAACATCCGGGACTGGTGCATCTCGCGACAGATCTGGTGGGGGCATCGGATTCCGGTCTGGTATTGTGCCGACCTTGTGAAGCCCGAATGCAAGGAACCCATCGTCGCTCGAACCGCGCCCGCCAAATGCCCGCACTGCGGGACGAAGAACCTGCGTCAAGACGACGACGTTCTCGACACCTGGTTTTCGTCGTGGCTCTGGCCGATGTCCACGCTCGGCTGGCCGTCGGACACCGAAGACCTCCGATATTTCAATCCGACCGACACGCTCGTCACCGCCCCCGACATTATTTTCTTCTGGGTTGCGCGGATGGTGATGGCAAACATGGAGTTTATGAAAGGGATTCCGGGGGCTCACGGCAAGCCGCGAAAGAGCGACGATGAGTTGATTCCGTTCCGCGATGTGTACTTCACGAGCATCATTCGCGACGAGCGGGGAAGGAAGATGAGCAAGTCGCTGGGCAATTCGCCCGACCCGCTCGACGTCATCGCGAAGTACGGCGCAGATGCGCTCAGGTTCACCGTCGCGTATCTTGCACCCCTCGGCCAGGACGTTCTGTTCTCGACGGAGAAATGCGAGATCGGCCGGAATTTCGCCAACAAGGTCTGGAACGCCGGCAGATTTCTGTTGATGAACAAGCTGGAACTCATCGGCGAAAAACCGCTCGATGTGTCGCGGCTTCCCGAGGAACACCTGGACCTTGCCGACCGATGGATCCTTTCGCGCCTCAACCGCGCCATAAAAGATTTTAACGATGCGCTCGACGGATTTCGAATCAACGAAGCGAGCAAGGTGTTGTACGATTTCATCTGGCATGACTTCTGCGATTGGTATGTCGAACTCGTCAAAACGAGATTTTACGGAGACGAGACGCCGGAGACGAAGGGACGCGTTGTGGTTCGCGCACTTTGGATTTTTGACAAGGCACTGCGACTGCTCCATCCCGTGATGCCGTTCATCTCGGAAGAACTCTGGCAGCAGGTTGCCTCACGCGGAGACGAATCACTCGTTCGGGCGGAATTCCCCGCCGCGGACAACCGGTGGATCGATGCAAAGACCGACGGCGAGATGGATTTCGTTCAGAAGCTCATCGAGGCCGTGAGGAATATCCGCGGGGAGAATAACATTGCGCCGTCGAAGGACATCAGCGTACATGTCCGGCTCGCGAACGGAGCCGGGGAACAGGTGTTTGAATCGTACGCGCAGTATTTCCGGAAGCTCGTGCGGATCGAGAACATCAAGATCCTGACGGGCTCTGCGAGGCCCAGGCCGGCGTCGAGCGCCGTTGTAGACGGAACGGAAGTATTTGTTCCGCTGGAAGGCCTGGTCGACATCGACAGTGAGCGAAAGCGGCTCGAGAAAGAAATTTCCCGACTACAGAAGCTGGTCGATTCCATCGAGCAGAAACTCGGCAATCCCCAGTTCTCCGAAAAAGCGCCGAAGGAGATCGTGGAGAAAGAACGGGAGAAGGGAAAGAATTTCCGCGCGAGTATTGAGAAATTGGAAGGAAGTCTGGCGGAGCTTTCGTAGCGTCCGATTCTGCTCTCGCCAGGAGCCAACCCTCTAAGTCCTCAACCCTAAACCTCAACCTCAACCTTTACCTTTCTCTATACCCCATGGTTCCGCAATCCACGGTCTACGCTGGTGAGCTCCGCTGCCGCGTCATCCACGGACCGAGCGGCGTCGAACTCATCACGGACGCTCCGACGGACAACCACGGCCGCGGGGAGAGTTTCTCGCCGACCGACCTTGTCGTCAGCGCGCTTACGTCGTGCATGGTCACGACTGCCGGCATCGCGGCGATGAAAGCAAATGTGTCGCTCGACGGGACGAAAATTTACGCCGAAAAACACATGAGCACCGAACCGCCCCGAAGGATCGCAAAAATCGTGGTCCGATTCGAGATGTGCGCCGGCGTTCCGGCGAATTTCCGTCCGCAGCTCGAAGAGAAATGCAGGACGTGTCCGGTGGCGCAAAGTATCAACCCGAATATTATCTTAGACCTGACGTTTACGTATCCGGGTTGATCGCAAATTGAAAATCTCGTGCCCGCGTCCCGCAATGACAGGACCGTGGTGAGAATAAATCATGTCTCCCTTTTCAATAAGAATCGAACCCGCAAAAGTAAAAGACGTCCCGCTGATCTTTGAGTTCATCCAGGGTCTCGCCGAGTACGAGCGTCTCGCACACAGCGTGGTCGCAACGGAAATGCAGGTACGGAAATCCCTCTTCGGACGCAGAAAGTATGCTGAGGTCCTCCTTGCGAAGGTCGGAAGGCAAGCGGCCGGGTTTGCACTCTACTTTCATAACTACTCCACGTTCCTCGCGCAACCCGGAATCTATCTTGAAGACCTCTTCGTCAAGCCGGAATTTCGCGGGAAGGGAATCGGAAAGGCGCTTTTGGTGCGGCTCGCGCAGATCGCGCTCGAACGCGATTGCGGCCGCCTGGAGTGGGCGGTCTTGGATTGGAACGCGAGTGCGATTGATTTCTACCGGAAGCTCGGGGCCGTGCACATGAAGGATTGGGACGTGTACCGACTTACGGGGGAACAGTTGGAGAAACTCGCACAGGAATCATGAGACTTGAATGAGGGTGAACCACCCGGATTAAGAGGGAGCCCGAAAAATGAAGTACACTGCGCCAAGGAGACACAATCCCGCCCAGAGATAGTCGGATTTCACCGGTTGCCGCATATAAAAGACCGCAAATGGAACGAACACCGAAAGGATAATGACTTCTTGCATGATCTTGAGTTTGGGGAGACTCAACTCCGTGTAGCCGATCCGATTCGCGGGAACTTGAAGGAGATATTCAAAAAGGGCAATTCCCCAACTTATGATCGCCGCGACGTACCATTTTCGGTCGCTCAGGTTCTTAAGGTGAGCATACCACGCGAAGGTCATAAAAAGGTTGGAGCAGATGAGAAGCAGCGACGTCTGAAGAATCACCGGCATGCGCGGTTCCTTTGTTCGTGATAGATATCGAATTGCGACAAATGACCTTTGGCTTTCGTTGTTGAGACCGGCTTAGTCGTACGGATAGACCCGCCACTTGATCGAACAGCCGATCGATTGAAACTGCCGGCCTGCAATCGGCTTATTCTCGACCAGATTCACCACTGCCTCTTTCAGTTCTTCTTTTGTGACCCGTGATTCATCCTTCCAGTTATCGTCAAACCTCCCATGGTACACGAGTTCTCCGTCCTTATTAAAGAGATAGAGGTCGGGAGTACATTGCGCTCTGTAGGCGGCGGCGATTTTCTGTGATTCATCCACGAGATACGGAAACTCGATCTTCCAATCCTCGACCTTTTCCTTCATCACTTTTGGGTCGTCATCAGGATAATCCGGATGAATGTTGGGATTGATCGCCACAACATTGATCCCGCTTTTCTTCGCAAACGATGCCAGCTTGACCAGCCGCGGCCAGACCGCAACCGCATACGGACAGTGGTTGCACGTGAATGCAACGAGGATCCCCGCCTTTCCGACCAGGTCGGCGCTCCGATGCATCCTGCCGAATGCGTCCGGGAGCTCGAACGCGGGCATCTTTGTCTTCAACGGAATGTCAATCGATTGCGCTGCCATATGTTCCTCTTTTCTTGCTAGAATGGACGAAGATCGTTAGATTCATGCGTCTGTAAGAAACGTATTCCCGACTCAGAAAACAAGCCCCCGCTCTTTCGCGTTCCCAAGTCGTGACCTCCCTTCGCCAGATCGCCCATCTCGACCTCGACTGCTTCTTCGTCTCCGTCGAGCGGATCAAGAATCCGTCGCTCAACGGGAAACCGGTTGTTGTCGGCGGAACGCCGGGCGGTCGGGGCGTCGTCGCGTCCGCTTCGTATGAGGCGCGGAAGTTCGGCGTCCGGTCCGCGATGCCGACGAGCCGGGCGATTCGCCTCTGCCCGAATCTCATCGTTGTCCCCGGGAGTCACGGAGAATACGGAGAGTACTCCGACCGTCTCTACAAGCGATTGTGCGAACTCGCGCCCGTCGTCGAACGCGCATCCATCGACGAGATGAATCTCGATTTTACCGGATGCGAAGCTCTCTACGGGAACGACCTCCCCGGATTCATGAAAAATGTGCAAAAGCTCGTTTGGGACGAGCTCCGCCTGCCGTGCACGATCGCCCTTGCGTCAAATAAGACGCTCGCAAAGATCGCGGCAAACACCGTCAAGCCCAACGGCGTCATTATCGTCCCGCACGGAACGGAAAAATCATTTCTCGCGCCTCTCCCCGTCGGCACCATTCCGGGAGTCGGGAAGAAGACCGAGGAATTGCTCCATCAAAAAGGATTTCGACAGATCGCCGACCTTCAAAAACTCACGCGGGAGAAACTGACGGCGATTCTGGGCAGGCACGGAGGATGGATTTTTGAAGTGGCAAACGGGAGCGGATCGTATACTGTTCATCCCGAGATTTCGCGCCAGAGCATCAGCCGTGAACAAACGTTCAGCCATGATATTCCAGACATCACAGAGATGGAACGTCGGTTGTTTCCGCTGGTCGAAGACGTTTGCGCCTCAGTACGAAAGAAATCGTGCAAGGCGGGGACTGTTTCACTCAAGCTCCGCTACGCCGATTTCAAGACGATCACCCGCGCCTCGTCCATCGAACCGACGAACGACGATACTGTCGTCTCACGCACCGTCCGCGAGTTGCTCCGTGACTCATACAGGAGAAAGATGGCGGTGCGGCTGCTGGGTGTGGCACTTTCGAACCTTGTTGAAGTATCGCAGACGGAGCTTGACCTGTTCCCGGACGTGCGCGCCCGCCAGGACATGCTTTCTGCGGTCAACGAAATTCGCAAAAAGTTCGGACAGGACGTGATTCACGTGGGCGGCGTCTGACTATCTCACTCAACCCGGTTTTTTCCCCATAAATTTCCCGATGCGCGCAACCGGATTTGTCCTGACTCTGGCTCTCGTCCTGCCGCTGGGCCAACAATCCATTCCCGCCGGTCGAATTCGTTCGATCGTTCCGGTCGTGCTGGACCAAACCAGGCGGCATCCTAGGATGGAGCCGGCCGACATCTACAAACTCGTCTACCAGGCGGCGATGGGAAATGAGCATTTCATGGCGGATACGTCGGAGATGATGGGATATCTGGTTGACGAACTTAAATCGGTCGAGGCCGATACGAGCGAGCCGCTTGAGGAAATCATTTCGCCCGACAGTATGCTTGTCCGTCTCAATCTCAGGCCTTTTAAGGCCCGCGGCGGCGACCCCCGATCTCTGCTCTCCGCGATGGTTCAAACCTCGAACGGGTTTGAAGCGTCCCGCCAAACTCTTGTGCAATGGCTGGAGGAGCTGCGGCGTCCGGCTGCAGCAACGCTGATCGGATTTTCGCCCGACTCTCTCGCAAAATATTTCCAGCAGATGCGAAGTTCGAACTATCCCGCCGCCCATCATTCGAAACAGTACGAAACCGCCTATCGGCCGGCGTATAGGGTTATCTTTCGCCGGTTGGCCGGAAATTTCCTCCGGTACGAACGACCTGCGCGTTGATTCACCGGCCGCGAATGCAGTTACCGGGAAAAGTTTGTACCTTTCATCATGAAGCTTGACGCCTACCTGGAAACGCAGCTGACGAGCCGGGTCGACCGGGCGCACCGGGATTTTGTCGATGTCGCCGGCCGGCGGATCCCGCGCTACGCCGCAGAGTTTTGGACGGCAAGGCAGCGACAAAGCTCCTCCCTCCATGAGATCTCCTACCGCGCCTGTTTCAAGGCGGAGCTCCCGAGGTTTTTTATCAACTTTCTGACAGAACGAAACGATGGGGTGATGGACCCTTTCAGCGGCCGCGGAACAACGGCCGTTGAGTCGGCATTGCTCGGCCGCTCCGTCATTGCGAGCGACACCAACCCGCTGAGCGAAATCCTCTGCCTGCCCCGGCTGGATGTTCCCTCCGTCGACGAGGTACAAAAGCGGCTGGAGGGCGTTCCGTTTTCGGTCAGGGTGCGCGCGGATATCGACCTTTCGATGTTTTACGATCGCCGGACCGAGTCCGAAATTGTTTCACTGGGAAAATATCTTGATGGTCGCCGAAAATCCGGGCTCGAAGACCGCGCCGACCGATGGATCCGGATGGTTGCGACGAATCGGCTGACGGGTCATTCCCGCGGATTTTTCTCCATCTACACCCTTCCCCCGAATCAGGCCGTGAGCCCCGAGAGGCAGCGAAGGATCAACAAGCGGTTGAACCAGCGGACGGAATACAGAGATGTGCGGGAAATTATCATGCGCAAGTCGCGGAGTCTTCTGCGCAATGTGACCCCCCTGCAGCGCCGTGCTCTGCGTCGGGCGGCGCAGTCCGCGCGCGTGTTCACGAGCGACGCGCGCGCACTCGACAAAATCCGGAACAACGTCGTGCAACTCACCGTGACATCCCCTCCGTTCTTGAACATTGTCAACTACCGCGAGGATAATTGGCTCCGCTGCTGGTTCAACGGCATTGACGGACGACACGTGCACGGAGTCGACGCCGGAGCCGGGTCTCTTCAGAACTGGACCGCCCTGATTGCCGGGGCGCTGAAGGAATTTTATCGGGTGACACGCGCTGGCGGATGGGTCGCGTTCGAAGTCGGAGAACTCCGCCGCCGGTCTGTCCGGCTCGAAGAGGCCGTGATTCCTGCCGGGATCGAAGCCGGCTTCGAATGTCCGGCGATCCTTATCAACACGCAGAAATTCACCAAGACGGCGAACATCTGGGGGGTGAGGAATAACGTCGGGGGTACCAATACGAATCGCATCGTGCTGTTTCACAAAAGTCGCTGAAAGAAAGAATGAAAACTGGAAACGGGTCTTCGTTGATTCGGGGAGTGCGGGCAAAATTCTTTTTCCTGACGGCATTTGCTTCTTCGATCCTTCTGGCGCAATCCCCCTCGACGAAGCTTGCGGCCTCCGACTGGAATCTCAGAAGGTGGTCCGACATTCTCCTCGGTCAGGTCGGCGTCGCGCACGACCCCTCGGGCGATGTCGCGACCGTTCATGTATTGCGTGATTCGCTCCCCGTCAACGTGTCTGCCGTGGTGCAAAGCCAAACGCCGCCGTTCGCCGGTAACTCCTATCTCGTCTCGCAATTCGATTTCAAGGCGGTGAATGCGCTCGGCGGAGTCTTCAATGTGTATCAGCGTGAGCCGAGCAGCGCCGCCGCCGAATATGCCGTCGTGCCCGGAGGCCGCCGCGCCCTCGTGATCTCCTATCAGAAGGCCGGCGCGGGATACTGCGGAATGTGGATGCATCTGTTCAACTCCGCCACACCTCCGCGCTCACGCGTACTGTTCGACGCAAGTCCGTTTTCTTATCTCACATTCTGGATCCGGGGACGAAAGGGAGGCGAACAAGTTACGCTCAAGGTGGCGGATGCGGCCTGGCTCGCCCGTGACGACGCCCTCCCCGTCGGCGATGTTTCGACGTACCTTGCCCGGAGGGTCATCGACACGACGTGGCAGGTGGCGGTCGTTCCGCTCTCCGCATTTTCGCCGCAGATTAACAGGCGACAGCTCGCTTCCATTGTCTTCGAAGCCGTGGGACCGGCATCGGGTCAGATCATGATCAAGACGCTCGCCTTCTGCGTCACCCGTTTTCCCGTTCCCGTTCTCCCCTCCGCCGCGGCCAGCCGTCTGCCCCAGCGGAATCTTGACAAGGCGCTCTGGACCTGGTCGGCCGACAAAATTCTCGGCGACAAGGCGGGGGAAGACGAGTTGCTCAACTTCCTCACCCAGCAGCACTTTAATCTCCTCTTCCTTGCGATTCCGTACGAGCCATCGGACTTCCGTTCGCTGATGGGCATCACCCTGAAGCCTGAACGATTTCGTCGTTTCCTCGCCGCGTGTTCCGCCAAACATATACGGGTGGACGCGCTGATTGGCGACAAGAATTTTGTGCTCCCCAATCAGAGGCAATTCGTCCTCGGCACCATCGAGAATATCGCCCGCTATAACGCCGGCGTCCAGCCCGCGGAGCGATTCACAGCAGTCCATCTCGACGTCGAGGGATACTTGCTCCCCGGCTTCGGCGGAGGACGGCACGGGTGGATCGTCGACAACTACCTGGCGCTCCTCGAAAAAGCGGCAGAGTCAGCCCGGTCCGGAGGACTGGGGATTGGCGCGGATATCCCTTTCTGGTTCGATAACGCCGATGAATATTCCGGCGAGGCGGAACTCGTCTCCTTCCACGGAGTCCGAAAGCCGCTCCACGAACACGTGATCGACCTGATGGACAATGTCGTCTTGATGAGCTATCGAACGGCAGCGTACGGGATCGACGGAATCATCCTGCACTCGAGCGACGAGGTGGCGTATGCAACCCGGACCAACAAACAGGCGTTCGTGGGATTGGAAACAGGCCTCCTCCCCGACGAGGATTTGATGACATTCCGCGGCAAGCCACAAACGGGATTATGGACGACACAGAGCACCGACCAGGAGGTGGTGCTGGTGCCGGGACCCGACAGCGCGACCGTCTACGTCGTATCCCCCCGGCAACGGCCGGCCATGGAGAATCTTCTTCGCACCCAGGGCGTTGCTGCGTCAACCGTCCTCCGATGGCCCGTCTCGCAAACAACACCGGTCCCCGGCGACCGGTTGAGTTTCGCTTCGTATCCCTCTTCAAGAATTTCGGCAGTCATGAATGCCGCGGCGATCGAGCTTAGCCAGAGCAGGGGATTCCGCGGATTCGCGATTCATTATTATGAAAGCTACGTCAAGCTCCTTGCAAAAGGTGGTCGTTAATGCAGGAGTAATTCCTCGTTCAATCTTTCTCACCACGCGGCTGCGCAGATTCCATCCTTCGCGGCTTGCCCAAATTGTGCTGCCCCCGAAACAATTTGTGCGTCGCGCGATTTCATTCCGCACCCTGACAACCATTCTCACGAGTTTTCACGCCGGGTTTTTGCAAGTTCCTGATTTTCTTCTATATTCCAACACATGAGTACGCAACCGTTAAACGTCGACCGGTCGACGATCCTTCGGCTTATCGAAGAGGTGTTGAAGGAATCGAACGCCCACATGTGCTGCGAGGATGGAATTTGCAGCGACAACCTGTGCGTCGTCCATAACAAGGCGGGGGTGAGCAACATCGTCAGGGTGGGGGCCGACCGAATCACGGCAGGGGTCGGGCTTGCGGCAGGTGGATTCGACATCTCCCTTGCCCGCATGATCGACCACACACTCCTGCGGCCCGATGCGTCGCGCGCGGAAGTTGAGAAGCTCTGCACGGAAGCGAAACAGTACTCCTTCGCGAGCGTCTGTATTAATCCTTCGTATGTGGGGCTCTGTGCCCGCCTGCTGCGTGATTCGAACGTGAAAGTGTGTACGGTCATCGGGTTTCCGCTCGGTGCCACCTCTACTGCGGCGAAGGCGTACGAAGCCGAGCAGGCAATCAAGGACGGAGCACAAGAGGTCGACATGGTCATCAATGTCGGACTCTTGAAGTCCGGCGATTACGACGCCGTCGAGCAGGACATCCGGGCCGTCACGACGGTTGCCCATCGGCGCAGCGTTCTCACCAAGGTCATCCTCGAGACCGGGCTGTTGATCGATGAAGAAAAAGTGAAGGGATGCGTCCTGGCAAAACGGGCCGGTGCGGACTTCGTGAAAACGTCGACCGGTTTTGCCAAAGGCGGAGCCACCGTGGGGGACATCGCGCTCATGAGGCGCGTGGTCGGGCCGGGGATGGGAGTCAAGGCATCGGGAGGCATTCGGACCCACGAAGACGCCGCAGCTCTTGTCGCCAGCGGCGCGGACCGCATCGGTGCGAGCGCGAGCGTGAAGATCGTCGCGCCGGAATCCGCCGTTCCCGCATCTGCCTATTAAAAGATCCCGCACCGTGCGTTGCCGTCTCCCCGTTCTGCCGTCACTCCTCGCGTGCGGCGTCGTCCTCCTGTGCGGATGCGGTGTCTCGGAAGAAACCGGCTCGGGAACCCATGCCGCGAACCCGCAGCTCCCGTCCGCGGCCGCGGACCCGGCCGGTGCGCATGCGGTGCGTCAAGGAAGCGTCGGAAAACGGGATTCGGTGAGGACGAAGCGAACGGGACGGTCGTCACCCAGGTTCAAGGCGCGCCAGGACACCGTTTCCATCGCACTCGTGAAACGGGAGAGGATGAAGGCATCCGCCGTGAGAAAGATTGTCCGGCCCGAGAACCCGATGTACACCGTTCAGGTCGGAGCATTTTCAAAAGCCGCGAATGCCTTGCGTGCTCAGAAAATCGCAAAGGGGCGGTTCAAGGATAAACCGATTTTTAACCGCTTCGATCCGGATGACAAGATGTACCGCGTGAGCGTGGGCAAATTCGACACCGGAGAGGATGCATCGGCCTTCCGCCATGCGATCATGAAACAATATTCGGACGAGTACGTTCAATGCTGGATCATTTACATCGCGCGATAGCGGTCGGGGAGCGGGCGCTCGTCATCGGGGCGGCTCTCTGTTGCTTTCACTGTGCCGCTTCCCGACCTCCTGCGGAGGACCAGGGGCGGGCTGAAGCAAGGAAAACGGACAAGAGGCCGCTCGGAGAGTATGAGGCGACCTTGAAGCCCTCCGACTACGACCAGGATGTCGAGGCGGTTGCACAGCCGCGTCCGGACGAACCGGCACGGGCGCAACTCGAGCTGCCAAAAGACAGCGTGTTCGTGCAGGAGGACGTAATCCAGGGATTCCGTGTTCAGATTTACTCATCCGCAAGCATCGACGATGCCGCGCAGATGAAAATCATCGCGATGGAAAAATTCCGCGAGGACTCGGTCTACGTCGTGTACGACGCGCCCGTGTACAAGGTGCGAGTGGGGGATTTTGCCAACCGCTACGAGGCAAATCAGATACTTTCGGAGTTTATCGACAAGGGATTTCGCGATGCGTGGATCGTGCCGGACCGCATTGTCCAGCGGAAGGTGGTTACAATCCCCCGCCCCGGCCATTAAAGGTTGCCGGTTCCGGCCCCTTCAAAAGCGGGCGGGTCCGGGCATTCCTAGCTGAGGCCGGCGTACATCTTCTCGATAAGCGACGAATACTTCTGCTCGACGATTTTGCGCTTTACTTTGAGCGTCGGCGTAATCTCGCCGTTCTCCACCGTAAGCGGCTGAGGGAGAAGCTCGAAGCGCCTCACACGTTCGTAGGGGGGAAGGTCCTGCTGGAGTTTTTCCACTTCCTTAAAGTAGAGCTTGCGAATCTCATCCGCATGGATGAGGTCCGCTTCGCTCGAAAAGCGGATGCCGGCGCTTGATGCGTGTTCGCGGAGTATCTCGAACTCCGGGACGATCAACGCCGTGCAGAATTGTCGTGCATCTCCGATCAGGACGAACTGGTCGATGAATTTGCTTTGAAGGAAGATGTTTTCGATCGGCTGGGGCGCGATATTTTTCCCGCCCGAGCTCACGAAGAGATGCTTCTTCCGGTCGGTGATAACGAGATGCCCTTCCGGGTCGAACATTCCCACATCCCCGGTGTGGAACCATCCCCGCTCGTCGATAACCTCCCTGGTTGCCCGCAGATTATTGTAGTATCCCTTCATCACATTCGGCCCTTTTGCCAGGATCTCTCCGTCGTCCGCGATCTTGATTTCGACCCCGGGAATGGGCTTCCCGACGGATCCGAACTTGTAATCATCGACCCTGTTCACCGTGAGGACGGGCGAAGTTTCCGTGAGGCCGTACCCTTCAATGATCGTAATGCCGATGGCTTCAAAAAACTCCCCCAAGTCCCGCGGGAGCGCCGCGCCGCCAGAGGCGAAAAACCGTATGCGACCTCCGGTGCGTGCCTTCAGTTTGGAATACACAAGTTTGGCCGCCAGGGAATGCTGCAAGGCGAGAGATGCTGGAACGCGGCCCGAGCGACGCGCCTTCGCGTACTCTTTCCCGACACGAACGCCCCATTCGAAAATCTTTCTTGCCGCCGAAGGCCCGCTGTCCACCTGCTTCATGATTCTGCTGTGGATCCTCTCAAAAAGCCGTGGGACGGTCGTGACAACCGTCGGGTGAATCTCAAGCAGATTGTCCCGAACCGTGTCAATGCTTTCCGCGTATGCAACGCTCGCGCCGCAGGCCATGGCGGTGTAATATCCTGCCATGCGCTCGAACGAGTGGCAGAGCGGCAGGAACGAAAGCAACACATCCGTCTCGCCGAACGGAATGACCTGCGCAGAGGCGATGATGTTCGTCGCCATGTTTTCGTGCGTGAGCATCACCCCCTTGGGGTTTCCGGTCGTTCCGGAAGTATAGATAATCGTCAGGAGGTCGTGCGGCCGGACCTTGTCCAAACATTCGCGATAGAATCCGGGGTGCGCATCCCCGAACTCCCGCCCGAGCGCATAGACCCTGGAGAAACCGAGGACATCGGGATCCTCCACAGCCCCCTTCTCGGTCATCAGGACGATGGATTTGAGTGACCGGATCGACGCGCGGATCTTGAGGACTTTGTTCAGCTGAAACATGTTGGACACGATCACGTACTTGACCGCCGCGTCCTGAAAAATGAACTCCAGTTGTTTGGGCGTCAGGGTCGGATACACGGGAACATCCACCGCCCCGAGGGCGATGATGGCCATGTCAGAAATGATCCACTCGGGCCGGTTCTCCGATATGATGGCGACGTTGTCCCCCCGTCTCACACCCATGTTCGCAAGACCGAGCGCAAAGAGCTCGACATTGCGACGGCACTCGGCATAGGTGATCGCACGATATGCGCCGTCGACCTTCTGCTGCAGCATGGGCCGGGAGTGCCCCTGGTAGTGCGTCGTGATCCTGTCGAACATCTCCACGATGGTCGTGAATGGAAATTTGACTGCCATGGGAATTTTTCTGTGGTGGGCGTTAGTGACCGGCGGAAAAGTTACTCCACCTCCGCATCAGAAGCAACTGAATGCTCGCCGGTAACTTTTCTGATTTCTCAATTATGAATGCGTGCTCCGTCAGCGGCGATGATGCATTCAGGGACCCCGAGAAGGGTCTTGTCTCCCGAAGATGATTCGTCAATCATCGATTCAATCTCCGTTGAATGTTCGCAGACACGCGCTCCACGATTTCTCTTCGTTCCCCACAGACCAGCCCCCGCGCTCTTCCCGCTTCACGCGACCTGTAGGGGATCGGGCGTACACTCCTTCTTAAAGTAATCCTTGAATGTCATACCTCCCTCAAGTCCCGGCTCGTTTAAAATGCCATAACGTCCGCCTAACATGGTCGAAACATTCGTCCCGCCAATGGATACGAAACGGTCGGGCCGGTACACCATGCAATTTCTAATTCAATTGGGCAATAATCAATGTTTGTCGGAGTCGTGTCACGTTAAATATCATTACAGCAAGAGGGTAACCGAGCTGCCTCTAACTTTTAACTTGACAAACCATGCCCAACCCATTATATTCACAACCGGTTGTGCTGCCTCATCCGACCATTTGTGCAGTTGACCTGCCGCACATGTAACGAAGCTGAGTGGGAAGTTGGATGTTCGCAGCCGATTGTTCCCTCGCAGAGCAAACTTAACGTAATCACAATACTGAACTCATCTGCACGCGCAAGCGAGCATGCGGATGTCTTTTTCTAATTCCGGCGTAATGCGACAGTCACACAGTTTTTGTTTCAGGGAGGAGAAAAGATAATGTTCGAGCCACCACTCACCAACGTCGCGGTCGGCGAATCGACGAAAGAACGAGCGGACCGCAGGGGCGGTCTCGCATTCCAACGTTACTTCACAAAGCCGGGAGCTCATCCGTTCGACCAGGTCGAATGGGAACTGCGCACAGCGGTGATTTCGAACGAGAAGGGGGAAAAGATTTTTGAGCAGAAGAACGTCGAGATCCCGAAGTCATGGTCGATGACGGCGACGAACGTCGTCGTGTCGAAATATTTCCACGGTCAGCTCGGGACGCCCGAGCGCGAGCACAGCGTCCGGCAGCTCGTCGAGCGGGTTGCCCGCACGTACCTGCGCTGGGGAAACAAGGGAGGATACTTCGCCACGAACGAGGACGCCGAAATCTTCTACGCCGAACTTTGCTTTCTCCTTGTCAACCAGTACATGGCATTCAACAGTCCTGTTTGGTTCAACGTCGGCGTTGAAGAAACTCCCCAATGCTCCGCGTGCTTCATCAACTCCGTGAAGGATTCGATGGATTCGATCCTCACGCTGGCGAAGACCGAGGGGATGCTGTTCAAGTTCGGCTCGGGGACCGGTTCGAACCTCTCGACGCTCCGCTCGTCGCGCGAGCGGCTCTCGGGAGGTGGAACGCCCTCGGGTCCGGTCTCGTTCATGAAGGGGTTCGATGCTTTTGCCGGAGTCATCAAGTCGGGCGGCAAAACCCGGCGGGCGGCAAAGATGGTCATACTCAACGCCGACCATCCCGACGTGGTCGAGTTCATCAATTGCAAGGCGGATGAAGAAAAGAAGGCCTGGGCTCTGATCGACGCGGGGTATGACGGCGGGTTCAACGTTCCCGGTGGCGCGTATGATTCGATCTCCTACCAGAACGCAAACCATTCAGTCCGCGTCACCGACGAGTTCATGAAGGCGGCGCTTGAGGATCGGGATTGGTTCACCCGGGCAGTCACGTCGGGGACGCCGGTCGAAAAATACAAGGCCCGGGATCTTCTGAGGCAGATGGCGGATGCTGCCTGGATTTGCGGCGACCCGGGGATGCAGTATCACACGACCGTGAATAACTGGCACACGTGTTCGAATACCGCGCCGATCAATTCCTCGAACCCCTGCAGCGAGTACATGTTCCTGGACGACACTGCCTGCAATCTCGCGTCGCTCAATCTCATGAAGTACCGCAGGCCCGGTGGGGAGTTCGATGTCGAGTCGTTCAAGAGGGCGATTCAGATTACCATCACCGCGATGGAGATTTCGGTCGATAATTCGAGCTATCCCACGCCGGCGATAACTCAGAATAGTTACGACTATCGTCCGCTCGGGCTCGGCTACGCCAATCTCGGAGCCCTTCTCATGTCGCGCGGAGTCGCGTACGACAGCGACGAGGGCAGGGACCTCGCCGCCGCCATAACGTCTCTGATGTGCGGCGAAGCAT
This sequence comes from Bacteroidota bacterium, assembly GCA_035499415.1. Classification (GTDB taxonomy): domain Bacteria; phylum Bacteroidota; class Ignavibacteria; order UBA10030; family UBA10030; genus DATJYV01. Next base: position 2,354 of record DATJYV010000211.1, on the reverse strand, counting down.
ACAAGCAATCGGCCTTGATTGCAAAGGAGCTCCAGCCGTTTCGCGGGTTCGCTGCGAACAAGGAGCCGATGCTGAAAGTGATGGCGAAGCACGGGATTTATGCGGAAAAGATCGAAAAAACCCACGTGCAGGAAGACCTGTGGCAGGAACAGGCGAACGTGTGGAAGGACGTCGTGAAGCTCGGCACGGAACACGGCATCAAGAACTCGCAGGCGACCGTGCTCGCTCCGACCGGAACGATCGGATTCATGATGGACTGTGACACGACCGGCGTCGAGCCCGACATTGCGCTCGTGAAGTACAAGAAGCTTGTCGGCGGCGGCCTGATGAAGATTGTCAACCAGACGGTCCCGGAAGCACTCACGAAGCTCGGCTACGACCAGGAACAGGTCGAGCACATCGTCGCCTACATCGATAAGAATGACACGATCGAGGGAGCGCCTCATTTAAAAGAGGAGCATTTGCCGGTATTCGACTGCGCGTTCAAGCCGGCCCGGGGCAGCCGATCGATTCAATACATGGGCCATATTCGCATGATGTCAGCCACCCAGTCCTTCCTTTCGGGGGCAATTTCGAAGACCGTCAACATGCCGACCGATGTCACGGTGGACGACATTATGCAGGCCTACATTGAAGCGTGGCGGCTCGGGTTGAAAGCCATCGCCGTTTATCGGGACGGCTGCAAGCGGACACAGCCCTTGAGCACGTCCCTTGAAGGGACAAAAGAAAAGACCAAGGCCCTTCCATCGCGTCGACGCCTCCCCGACGAGCGTCAGTCGATCACGCACAAATTCAGCATTGCCGGACACGAGGGATACATTACCGTGGGAATGTTCGAAGACGGAATGCCGGGCGAAGTATTTATTACGATGTCCAAAGAGGGTTCAACGGTCTCAGGATTGATGGATTCGCTGGCCACGTCGATATCGATTGCGCTGCAATACGGCGTGCCGTTGAAGGTGATGGTGGATAAGTTCAGCCATGCGCGCTACGAGCCGAGCGGGTTCACGAACAATCCCGACATCCCGATCGCAAAATCGATCAGCGACTACATTTTCCGTTGGCTCGGGAAGAAGTTCATGAAGGATGAAGGGGACGTTGCGACGCCGGAATCGGTTCTCGAATCGATGGCGGGGGGCAAGCCGCACGCGGCGATGAGCGCAAAAGCAAACCCAAGCGTCGAGCGGAATGAGAAAGTGGTATTCGAAACCCAGGCCGACGCGCCGCCATGTCACGAGTGCGGCAGCATCATGATCCGGAGCGGGAGCTGCTATAAGTGTTTGGAGTGCGGGAGTACGAGCGGGTGCTCCTAGATTCGGAAGTGTCATTGCGAGTCCCGCCGATCTTTGGCGGGACGAAGCAATCCGATCCCACCAGCAGAATGGTTTTAAAGATTCGGAGTTAGGTCATAGGTGATAGGTTGTAGATCGTAAGTCGTTTTCAAGTTTGAGTGTTCTGCATCTCGAACGGTCACTCTGGCAGACACACCCATTATCATCACATAAGAGGATCTTGATGTAATCACGCCTTAAGGCAGGAAGAGCTAAAGAAGTTGTGGGAACACGACTCATCTCGGCACGTTCTGAAAAGGGCGTGCCGATTTTGTTTATAGAAGTATCGAGAGGAGGGTAGACCCATGACATAGCTATCAGAATAGTCCGACTAAATCACGCAGTAGGTAATCTGCACCAAACGCTGTAAACGGGAGAGAAATCCGTGGAAGTTGATTATGACTTTCAGCGGAGATATGCATCGCTCGATCGTACTGTGCGGGAGGTAGATATCACCAAGGTTGTCACAAACATTTCTTAAGGATAAAACCATGTTCCGTTCACCAAACTCAACTTCAAGCGGAAACGGATTCGATACTGCAACCATTCGTGCAGTGTGGTCCAAAGCGTTACTCGTTCCAGGTTATCCGTCATATCGAACAGATGCTTGTGGAGCTTTGATACGATGGGAAGAATACGGAACCACTACCGATCATGGATGGGAGATCGATCACATCCGTCCAGTCGCCAAGAATGGGGGTGACGAGCTCAGCAACCTACAGGCGCTTCATTGGGAAAACAATCGTCATAAGAGCGACAATTTTCCCTCTTGGTCGTGTAAGTTGACGCGTTAAATTAAATCGCCGACGATTGGGAGATCGTCGGCGTTTTGATTTATGATCGGACAGACAATCGATCTTACCGGGCAGGTCGATGACAATGTCGGAGCCGAACGCCATCTTCACGCCGATCTTATACGCACGGCGGAGGCGGTCGATGATCCGTTCTGCCTGCCCCTTTTGATCTCTCGATGAATTCGGATACATCGCGCGCAGATGCTCTTCGGGAAAATCCGTTCCCACG